>NZ_JBARZC010000230.1:0-10244 GCF_049649345.1 Henriciella sp.
CCCTTACGCCACATCACCCGGCGTGACAGAACAAGCTAATGACAAATCGCCGCTCTGGCATGGGACAACCATCCTCGCGGTTCGCACCGATGATCATGTCGTTCTCCTGAGCGACGGGCAGGTCTCCATGGGCCAGACCGTTATGAAGGGGAATGCCCGAAAGGTCCGCCGGATCGGGAATGGCGAGATCCTCGCAGGCTTTGCCGGCGCGACGGCCGACGCCTTTACACTCTTCGAACGGCTGGAACAGAAGCTCGAGCGGTTTCCGAACCAGCTTCAGCGCGCCGCCGTCGAGCTCGCCAAGGACTGGCGCACCGAAAAATATCTCCAGAAGCTCGAAGCGCTTCTGATTGTCGCTGACAAGGAAGTGACCCTGGTGATTACCGGCGCGGGCGATGTGCTTGAGCCGGAACACAATGTCGTGGCAGTCGGGTCAGGCGGGAACTACGCCCTGTCCGCGGCCCGCGCGCTCTACGAATACGAGAAAGATGCAGAGACGCTCGGCCGGCGCGCCATGGAGATCGCCGCCGACATCTGCGTTTACACAAACGGCCATTTCTCGGTCGAAAAACTGGACCTGAAATCCTGATGACTGTGCTTACCCCTAAGGAAATCGTCGCCGAGCTTGACCGGCATATCGTTGGCCAGGCCGATGCCAAGCGCGCTGTAGCGCTGGCGCTCCGCAATCGTTGGCGCCGCAAGCAGGCACCCGATAATCTGCGCGAAGAGATCACGCCGAAGAACATATTGATGATCGGGCCGACCGGCGTCGGCAAGACTGAAGTCTCGCGCCGTCTCGCCAAGCTCGCCAATGCGCCTTTCCTGAAGGTCGAGGCGACCAAGTTTACCGAGGTCGGCTATGTCGGCCGGGACGTTGAGCAGATTGTCCGGGACCTGGTTGAATCAGCGGTCGGCATGGTCAAGGACCAGCGCCGCAAGGCTGTCGAAGAACAGGCCCGAGAGGCAGCAGAAAAACGCCTGCTCGATTCGCTTGTTGGTGAAGACGCGCAATCCTCTACGCGCGAGGTCTTCCGCCGGAAGCTGCGCGAGGGCGAGCTGGATGATCGGGATATCGATATCGAGCTTGCCGATACCAGCAATCCTTTGCCGATGATGGACATGCCGGGCGGCGGCGGGTCGATGGGCATGGTCAATATCGGCGACTTGCTCGGCAAGGCGATGGGCGGGCGAACCAAACGCGTCCGAACCACGGTGAAGGATGCGTACAAGCCCCTGATCCGTGAAGAGGCCGACAAGCTGATCGACGAGGAAAGCGTGACGCGTGAAGCGATCCGACTTGTCGAGGCCGATGGCATCGTTTTCCTCGACGAGATCGACAAGGTTGCCGGCTCAAGCGGGCGCAGCGGCGCAGATGTGTCGCGCGAAGGCGTTCAACGCGACCTCCTGCCCCTCATCGAGGGTACGACCGTTTCGACCAAACGCGGGCCGGTGCGCACCGACCATATCCTGTTCATCGCGTCTGGCGCTTTCCACGTCGCCAAGCCGTCCGATCTGCTGCCAGAGCTGCAGGGCAGGCTGCCCATCCGCGTTGAGCTCAAGCCGCTGACCCGCGATGACATGCGCCGGATCCTGGTCGAGCCTGAAGCCTCGCTCATCCGCCAGCATGAGGCGCTGATGACGTCTGAGGGCGTTGAGCTCAAATTCGAGGATGATGCCATTGACGCGCTGGCCGACATCGCCGTGAAAGTGAATGACACGATCGAGAATATCGGCGCGCGGCGCTTGCAGACCGTGTTGGAACGCCTGCTTGACGAGATCAGTTTCACCGCGCCAGACCGCTCCGGAGAGACGGTGACGATCACAGCAGACTATGTCGAGGCACAGCTCTCTGATCTGGCTGGCAATAGCGACCTGTCGAAATTCATCCTTTAGAGGCGGTCGCCGCGCGGCGAACGGGCCTGTGTTTCTTGCCCCAGTCCCTGAAAGCGACAAGCGCCGGGCCGAACTCCTTGCCCTTTTCGGTCAAGACATATTCGTAGCGTTTCGGGCGCGAGCTGTAGAGCTGTCGCTCGACCACGCCTGCGCTGACCAGGCGTTTGAGGCGAGAGGACAGGATGTGCCGTGTCGCGCCGGTATTGGCGGCAAATTCCTCGAATTTAGAATAGCCGAGAAAGCAGTCCCGCAGGATCAGAAGCGTCCATCGGTCGCCGACCAGGGTCAGCGTGCGGGCTACAGGGCACCAGTTTTCGTCAAGTTCGTTCCATTTCATGATGACAAGGCATAGACTGATTTGCTAAAGTTCCAAAATGGAACTTAAATTCACATGACTCCGGCGGCAATCATTATAGGGGCGGGCGATGCGACTGGCGGGGCCATCGCCAGGCGGTTTGCCAAGGGCGGTTTCACCGCTGTCTGTACGCGCCGCACCCGCGAAGCGCTAAATCCACTCATAGAGGAGATCGAGGCGAAGGGCCATTCGGCGGTCGGGATTGGATGCGATGCGCGTTCGGAAGAGGAGACCATCGCGCTGTTCGACCGGGTCGAAAAGGATATTGGGCCTGTAGAGGTCATGGTGTTCAACATCGGCGCCAATGTCCGCTTTCCGATTACAGAGACGACGGCCCGGGTGTACCGGAAAGTCTGGGAAATGGCCGGCTTTGCAGGCTTCCTGGCAGGCCGGGAGGCTGCTCGCGTGATGACGCCGAGACAGACGGGCACGATCATCTTTACCGGTGCAACAGCCTCGATGCGGGGCGGTGCCGGCTTCTCCGCCTTTGCTGGCGCGAAATTCGCGCTGCGGGCGCTGGCCCAGTCTATGGCGCGCGAGCTCGGCCCCAAAGGTATTCACGTCGCTCACTCCATAATCGACGGCGCGATCGACACCGCTTTCATCCGCGACAATTTTCCAGAACGCTACGCGCTCAAGGATGAGGATGGGGTCCTGGATCCCGAGGCGATCGCCGAGGCCTACTGGATGCTGCACAATCAGCCCCGCTCGGCCTGGACGCATGAGCTCGACCTGCGCCCGTGGATAGAACAGTTCTAAATAGGCACTGAGGAGTACGGCCCATGACCCGCAAACTCGAATTTTTCTTCGATTTCATAAGTCCCTTTTCCTGTGTCGCGTTTCATGCCCTGCCTCACCAATTGGGTGACCTGACGAAACAGGTCGAATACCGCCCGATGTTCCTAGGCGCCGTTATGCAGGCAACTGGCAATCGTCCGCCCGGCATGGTTCCCGCCAAGGCCAAGTACCTGCCGCAGGATATTCAGCGCTGTTGCAGGCGCTATGGCATCACGTTCCGGATGAACCCCCACTTTCCGCTGATGAACACACGCCCTGCCCTGCGCGCCGCGTGCGCACTCGCCGACCGGCCGGACGATCAGAAGCGCTTTATCGAGACGGTCTTTCATCATGTCTGGGCCGCTACGGATCCGCTCAATATCGAGGATCGCGAACAATTCGCCGGGATACTCAAACAGGCCGGATTTGACCCCGAACAGGTTCTGGCCGGGGCGGAAAATGAAGAGGCAAAAGCGCAGATGAAAGCCAATACCGATGACGCGATTGCGCGCGGCGCTTTCGGGGCACCGAGTATTTTCGTGGGAGAGGAGCTGTTCTTCGGCCATGACAGGCTGGACTATGCCCGCGAGGCGCTGGAGGCGGGCTGAATGTCGGCGAAATAAAGTTTGGAACGCTTTGCGCAGGCCGCGCATAGGAGATGTGAAGCATTAATTCTCCAGCTTCGACACCCACCTTTCAGACCGGCGCTTCGGCGCCGGTTCTTTTTTGGGGCGGCATCTGCGTGCCGCTAGTCTTCGGCTCTGGCTTCTTCAGCTTTCTGGATAAGCGCCTGGCTGATCACGGCTTTGACCATATCCGGGCGGAACGGCTTGGGGATCAAAAAAGCCGGCTCCCCCGTCTCGCCCTGGAGAAGGTTCTGTGGGTAGGCCGTGATGAAAATCACGGGAATGTCATGCTCGCGCGTAATCGCTGCGACCGCATCGGGGCCCGATGAGTCATCGGCCAGCCGGACATCGGCGAGGATCAGCCCTGGCGGGTGAGCCAGACAGAACTCCACCGCCGAATCGCGTGTGCTTGCCTGGCCGGTCACCCGGTGGCCCATCTGCGTTGCGATTTGTGCGATATGCGCCGCCACAAGCGGCTCGTCTTCGATCACGAAGACATCGGTCGCCAGCGACACCATGAGCGAGTCCTCTGCTTCCGCGATCAGGCGCGTCACCTGGCTGGTGTCGGCGCGCATGATGGCTGCCACATCTTCAAGCGCGAAGCCTTCCATGGCGGACAGCAGAAGCGCGCGCCTTGAATCGGTCGACAGCGGGCCGAATTCGGCTGCACACGCGGATCGGGAGCGGTCTGCGACGATGGCATCTAGATCTCTGAAGAGAGAGACCCGGTCAGCCGATGACCATGGCGCTTCGATCAGTTTTTTCAGTAGGCGTTCGACGAGATCGTCGCCATGCAGGCTATTGCCAGTAGCGGCGCGCGCATATCGTCTTAGAAAGGGCATCTCCCTCTCAATCTTGTCTGCAATTCCCATTACAGGCCAGCCTCGTTGCCGTCCTGCCTACACAGCGCCAAATAGATTTAAAATTGATTAGCGTTAACACCCGCAGCGACGCGGGCATTCTTGCGAACCTGTCAGTCGTGAAGGTGCCTTTAAGCGGAAATCCCGGCCTTTTCAGCCAGAGAGGACAGGGGCACTTCCGGTCTCGGGCCATAATGCGAAATGACTTCAGCCGCCGCGATATGGCCCAGCCTGGCGCAAAGCTCCAGCGGAAGGTCGCGCGACAGGCCGAACAGGAATCCGGCTGCATACTGGTCGCCTGCCCCGGTCGTATCGACGACCTTGTCGACCGGTTCTGCCGCGACCGCGATTGGCTCGCCCTCACCGATCACGACTGAGCCCTTTTCAGACCGGGTGATCGCTGCGAGCCCCGTATCGGCGCGAAGCTTGTCGACCGCCTGGTCAAAATCGCGCGTTTCATAAAGGGAAAGAAGCTCTTCTTCGTTGGCGAACAGCACATCGACATGGTTCTGGATCAGGTGAAGGAAGCTGTCGCGGTGACGCTCGACGCAGAAACTGTCTGACAGGGTGAGCGCGACCTTGCGGCCCGCGGCTTTGGCGATCTCCGAGGCATGCACGAAGGCGGCCTTGGCCGCTTCCTCGTCGAAGAGATAGCCCTCGAGATAGAGGATACCGCCGGCCTTTACTGTCTCCTCCTGAACATCATCGGGCGAGAACAGCACCGATGCGCCAAGGAAGGTGTTCATGCTGCGCGCACCATCGGGGGTGACGAAGATGATGGAGCGGGCGGTGGCCGGTCCTTCGCTCAGCGCTGGTGTATCGAACGGGATGCCGCTCTCATTCATGTCGCGGCGGAAAACATCGCCCAATGCGTCCTCAGCAACCTTGCCAATATAGGATGCGCGACCGCCAAAGCTGGCAATGCCGGCAATCGTGTTGGCGCCCGATCCGCCAGAGAGCTGGCGCGCATCGGTCGCCGCTGCCGTCAGCGCATCGGCGCGCGGCTCGTCAATCAGCGTCATGCCGTCCTTGCGGATGTTGAACCGGTCAAGGAAGCTGTCTTCCACGGGCGCGATGATATCGACAATAGCATTGCCGAGGCCGACGACGTCAAAACGGATTTCGCTCACGATTACCTCTTAATTTCTCTCAGGAGGCCCTTCGCAAACCTTGCCCGTGGACGCAAGCCGGGGTGGCAGATATAGGCGCGCCATGCACATCGCCTATCTTGCTTCTCAGGTCACCATGCCGGGCTCGCCCATCCGGCGGGCAGACGCGTTCGAGCATGATCTCATCATGTCGCTCCTACGACCTGCTTTCGAGGCAAGAGGCGCGCGACTGACAGATATAGCATGGGATGATCCGGGGGCGGACTGGGCAAGTTTTGATGGCGCGCTGATCGGTACCGCCTGGGACTATTGGGACCGGATGGAGGAGTTCCTTGCCGCCCTTGCAGCCATCGAGGCGAAGACGCCGCTCTTCAACCGCGCCGCGCTCGTCCGCTGGAACATTCACAAAAGCTATCTGAGAGATATTGAGGCAAAAGGCGCGCGGCTTATCCCGACGGTCTGGATGAACCGGGCAGACGAGGCGTCTGTACAGGCGGCGTTTGATACCCTCGGAACCGACGACCTGGTCCTCAAACGGCAAGTCGGCGCAGGGGCGGATGGACAGGTCAGACTGCGGCGCGGAGAGCCTGTTCCGGCGTTGGCACATCCGATGATGGCACAAGGCTTTCTGCCCAGTATCGAGCGCGAGGGTGAGTTCAGCTTCATCTTCATCGATGGCGCGCTGTCACATGCGCTGATCAAGAGGCCCGCAGCGGGCGACTATCGTATCCAGTCGCTCTATGGCGGCACGGAAGCGGCAGTCACGCCTCCAGAAGAAGACCGGAAAGCGGCTCAGTCTGTGCTCAACATGCTCGGGACGCCGCCGCTCTATGCCCGCGTCGACATGGTGCGCGGCGAGGATGGCGGGCTGTTGCTGATGGAGCTCGAACTGATCGAACCCTATCTCTATCCCGAGCAGGGACCGCAACTGGGCGACCGTCTGGCCGACGCTGTGCTGGGACGGCTCTAAACCTTCACGCCCGCTTTTTCAGCGTCCGCCAGGAAGGCGGCAAGACCCTTGTCGGTGAGCGGGTGATCGAGCAGGCCCTTGAGCACTTTGGTCGGCACGGTTGCGACATCCGCTCCGGCGAGCGCTGCTTCTTTCACATGATTGGCACTGCGGATCGATGCAGCAAGGATTGCTGTCTCGAACATGTAATTGTCGTAGATCGTCCTTATGTCCTCGATCAGCTCCATGCCGTCGATATTGATATCGTCCAGCCGGCCAATGAAGGGCGAGATGTACGTGGCGCCGGCCTTTGCTGCGAGGAGCGCCTGATTGGCCGAGAAACAGAGCGTAACGTTCACAGCCGTGCCGGCATCAGTCAGCGTGCGGCAGGCGCGCAGGCCATCCAGCGTCAGCGGGAGCTTCACCGCAACATTGGACGCAATCGCCTGCAGCTTTTTGCCTTCGCTGACCATTGTTTCGTAATCGGTTGCCACGACTTCAGCGCTCACATGGCCTTCGGTC
The DNA here is from genome assembly GCF_049649345.1 of Henriciella sp. GTDB lineage: Bacteria > Pseudomonadota > Alphaproteobacteria > Caulobacterales > Hyphomonadaceae > Henriciella. Next base: position 7,092 of record NZ_JBARZC010000230.1, read on the forward strand.
AGCTCGCAGATTTCCGCGATGACCTCGGCAAAGGGGCGCCCCGATTTGGCGATCAGGGACGGGTTGGTGGTCACGCCATCAATGAGGCCCGTTTCGGCGAGGTCCTTGATCTCTGCGGTATCTGCGGTGTCTACGAAGAATTTCATGGGCGGTCTCCTGTCACGCGTTTGTCAGCTGTCTGAAATAGTCGATCGTCTTCTCCAGCCCGTCGCGGAGTTTGACGGTTGGTTCCCAGCTCAGCGTGTCCTTGGCGCGGGTGATATCGGGCTGGCGCTGGCGGGGGTCGTCCTGTGGTAGCGGCTTGTGAACGAGCGAGGATTTCGCCCCTGTGAGCTCGATGATGAGTTCGGCAAGTTCCTTGATCGTGAACTCGCCAGGATTACCAAGATTGATCGGGCCGGTGACGTCCGGGCCTGTGTCCATCAGCCGGATCAGCCCTTCGACCAGGTCATCGACAAAGCAGAAGCTGCGGGTCTGCTGGCCGTCACCATAGAGCGTGATATCCTCACCGCGCAGGGCCTGCATGATGAAGTTGGAGACGACGCGCCCGTCATTCGGGTGCATGCGCGGGCCATAGGTGTTGAAGATCCGCGCGACCTTGATCTCGGTGCCATGCTGGCGGTGATAATCGAAGAACAGCGTCTCGGCGCAGCGCTTGCCTTCATCATAGCACGAGCGTGGGCCGATCGGGTTCACATGGCCCCAATACTCCTCGCGCTGGGGATGGATTTCCGGATCGCCATAGACCTCCGATGTCGACGCCTGGAGGATTTTCGCCTTGGTCCGCTTGGCAAGACCGAGGGCGTTGATGGCTCCGTGAACGCTGGTCTTCGTCGTCTGCACCGGGTCGAACTGATAGTGAACCGGGCTCGCCGGGCAGGCGAGATTGTAGATCTGGTCGACCTCCACGAAGAGCGGGAAGGTCACATCATGGCGCATCAGCTCAAAGCGCGGATTGTCCATGAGATGGGCGACATTGGTCCGCGTGCCGGTGAAGAAATTATCGACGCAAAGCACCTCGGCGCCCCGGTCCAGCAGGCGCTCACAGAGAAAGGAGCCGATAAAACCGGCGCCGCCTGTCACGAGGATGCGCGGAGCAAGGTGCATCAGTCTGCAGGCCGCCCGACGCTGATATATTTAAAGCCGCGTTTTGCCATGTCTTCTGGCGAGTAGATGTTTCGAAGGTCGACGACGATATCGCTGTTCAGCGCCTCTTTCACCCGGTCGAGATCGAGCGCGCGGAACTGGTCCCATTCTGTGATGATGACCATGGCGTCCGCCCCGTCGATCGCGCCATAGGCGTTCTCGGCATAATCGAGCCCGCTCATCAGCTTCTGCGCCTCCTCCATGCTTTCAGGATCATAAGCCCGGACCCTGGCGCCGGCCTCGATCAGCGCCGGCACGATATCGAGGCTTGGCGCATCGCGCATGTCGTCTGTATTCTGCTTGAAGGCGAGGCCGAGCACGCCGATCGTCTTGCCTTTGACGTCGCCGCCCATGGCCTTGATGATCTTGTCCGCCATCGCCTTCTTGCGGGCCGCATTCACCTCCACCACCGTATCCACGATGCGGACCGGCGTGTTGTAATCATTCGCCGTCTTGGTCAGCGCCAGCGTATCCTTCGGAAAGCACGAGCCGCCATAGCCCGGGCCCGCATTCAGAAATTTCCGCCCGATCCGGCCATCCAGCCCGATCCCGCGCGAGACTTCCTGCACATTGGCGCCGACCGCTTCGCAAAGGTCTGCCATCTCGTTGATGAAGGTGATCTTCACCGCCAGGAAGGCGTTGGCCGCGTATTTGATCAGCTCGGAGGTACGCCGGCTGGTGAACAGGATCGGCGTCTCATTGAGGAAGAGCGGGCGGTAGAGCTCGCGCATCACTTCGCGGGCGCGCTCGCTGTCGGTGCCGACGACGACGCGGTCGGGGATCTTGAAGTCCTTGATGGCGGCGCCTTCGCGCAGGAATTCCGGATTGGAGACGACGGCAAAATCAGCGTCGGTCTTCGTCTTGCTGATGATCGCCTCGACTTCGTCGCCCGTACCGACGGGGACGGTCGATTTCGTCACGACAACTGTGAAGCCGTCCATCAGCGAGGCGATCTCTTCGGCGGCGGCATAGACATAGGAGAGGTCTGCATGGCCATCGCCGCGCCGGCTCGGCGTTCCGACGGCGATGAAGACTGCATCGGCTTCTGCAATGGCGTCTTTCGCGTCTGTCGTGAAGGTCAGGCGGCCCGCCTCGACATTCTGGGCGACAAGATCATCCAGCCCCGGCTCATAGATCGGAATCTCGCCTTTCTTCAGACGATCAATCTTGGACGCATCCTTGTCGACGCACGTCACGACATGCCCGAAATCGGCGAAACACGCCCCACTCACCAGGCCCACATAGCCTGTCCCGATCATCGCTACGCGCATGGAATTTGTCCTGTACTTGTCTAAGCCTTCAACGTGCGGCGAGGGGTGCGATTTTTATGCTTAAAGGTCAAGAGAAAGGGGGCAGGGTCAATCGCGGTAAATTTGATCATTCTTCCTAATCGCCCGTTATCCAGCAGCGGGCATAATCCACCTCTTGGGGGGTCTTGGTTGAGCCTGACAGGGGTGCGACGTGTTCTGGAAGTCCTATCTCCCAATTTTTGTTGCGCAGGCGGCGCTCGTGCTCATCTACATCGTCTGGCCGCTGATCAGGAAGCTTGGCGCGTGGATGCTGAAAAACCTCGACGCCTGGTCTCCAGCCAAGCCCGAAGTCGAGGCTCGCCAAACAGGCCGGGCTAGCAGGGCGCCCAGGGACGAGGTATGGGGCGATTATTCGGCGCGTTTCGAACAGGCCTTTTTTCGGGCGCAACAGAAGACAGGGCCGCAGCGCCCTCCGCCTCGGCCGCCAGTGCCTCCACCCGCACCGCCGAGCCCGCGCGAGAGCTATCTCCGCACACTTGGCCTATCGGGGGCGCCGGATTCCAAGCGGTTGCGGTCCGCCGATCGCCGGCTCGCCAATAAATACCACCCTGATCACTACGCCACGGCGGCGCATTCAGAAGCAGACAGGTCTCGCGCCAGCCGGCGGATGCAGAAAATCAACGAGGCCTATGACTGGCTCACCGAAAATCCCTGAGGCCTGTTTGACCGGCGATCCGATGGCGAGCAGGCCTAGATC
>NZ_JBARZC010000231.1:0-3374 GCF_049649345.1 Henriciella sp.
GTCTTCCACTCTGGAACGTCCGAATACCCGTAAAGGGCTTCGAGGTGCATGTTCACCCCATTGCCGAATGTTCGGTTATACTCGGAGAAAATCTGGTAGCGCTCTTCTTCCTCGACCAGATTGTCATACTGGGTGAACTGGAAGTTACACTGTCCAGTGCCCGGATTGACGAAACCGCCTGCTGGTACACAGCCCGCGTCATTTACAGCGCCAATTGGGCCCAGACCAGTCGGCGTCAGGCCAAGTGCCACGTAGCGGCCCGGGTTGGAAAGCGATGACCAGCCACCTACCGGGTTTTCAGCAAATGGCAGGATTGACCAGTCTTTCTCGAGCAGTGAAACTTCGCTGCGGAAATTGTAACCGGCCGAAGTCACCCAGTTCCAATTGGCGCCCTGCAAGCCATAAGCACCATTGATGTTATAGTTGCCGTCGGTGCCGTCGAATGTCGAGAAGTCGCCGCCAATCTCAAAGCCGTCGAGATCTTCATTTGTTATGAAGTTCACAACACCGGCGATGGCGTCCGAACCGTAAATCGCGGCTGCGCCGTCCTTCAGGACCTCGATCCGGCCGACAGCGGCCGACGGGATCATGTTGGTATCAACGAAGAGCTGTGCCTGCTCGCCGATCGCATAGGGGTGATAGGTCTGGCGCCGGCCATTGATCAGGACCAGCGTCCGGGCCGGGCCGAGGCCACGCAAGTTGATGTTCGACGTGCCTTCAAGACCGTTCGATGCGAACTGGTTTGTCTGGCCGTCAACACCCGACGAAACGCCAAGGTTTCTGATCAGCTCGGTAATCGAGGGCGAGCCTTCAATCTTGAGGTCGCCCGCGGTCAGAACGTCGACCGGCAGGGCCGCGTCTTCTGGTGTGCCCGCAATCGCGGACCCTGTAACCGTAACGGTGCTCTGGCGAAGCTCATCGCCGTCTTGTGCGGCGGCTGTCCCGCTCGCACCGATTGCAATCACTGACGCGCTCAGCGCCAGCTTGTATCCAAACTTCATGGTTTCCTCCCAGGATTTTATATGCGACCACCCTGTTTTCGAGCGGTTCACCAGCCATGCTGGTACAGTTGTCACGCCATGCAAACTGTTTTTTATGCTGCAGTGCGAAAGAAATGACCGATTTGCGACGTAGCGGCATGCGACACCTACCACTGATAGGCTAACCTAGCGGAACCGACTTTGTTGAGCGGACGAGGCAGCCGGCGAATTATTCCTCCTGGGCCTTGCCAAACAACCATTTTTCACCAGTTTACAGGCCTATCTATGACAAATTCTGCCTCCATTCTGGAAATCTCGGACGCATTCGCAGACGCAGCAAAGCCCGCGACATTTCCGGCGTCTGTGTTGCGTTTTCGCAACACGCGCTGGGCGAGGCGTGTCGGCCTTGCAGACCTCAGCGAATCGGCATGGCGCGCCCATTTCGCTCAGTTCGAGCCGCTGGCCGGCAATCTCGAAACACCGCTCGCGCTTCGCTATCACGGCCATCAGTTCGGCGTTTACAATCCCGAACTCGGCGATGGCAGAGGCTTCCTGTTTGCGCAGCTGCGGGACACCCAGGGCCGCCTGCTCGACCTCGGCACAAAAGGCTCCGGACAGACCCGATGGTCGCGCAGCGGCGACGGCAGGCTGACGCTGAAGGGCGGGGTCCGGGAAGTGCTGGCGGCCAACTATCTTGAAGCCCTCGGCGTGAAGACGTCAAAACCCTTCAGCCTGATCGAGACCGGAGAGGCCTTGCAGCGCAATGACGAGCCCTCGCCGACCCGGTCCTCCGTGCTTGTCCGCCTGTCGCACAGCCATATCCGCTTTGGCACGTTTCAGCGCGCCGCCTATCTCGATGAGAGCGAAAATCTCGCCCGTCTCATCCGTCATTGTGCAGAGCAATACTATCCCGAAACGCTGGACGAGGATCTGGCCGTGATGGCGCCGGCCCTTTTGCAACGCGTTACCGCGGAGACCGCCCGCATGGTCGCCCAATGGATGGCCGCCGGCTTCGTCCATGGCGTCATGAACACTGACAATTTCAACATCACTGGCGAGAGCTTCGACTATGGCCCATGGCGCTTTCTGCCCTGGTCGGACCCGAACTTCACGGCGGCGTATTTCGACCAGCAGGGCCTCTACAGATTTGGCCGCCAGCCGACACAGGGCCTCTGGGCGCTGCAGCAGCTCGCCGCGACGTTCACACTGGTCTGCGATGCCGAGCCGCTCAGCGAAGCGCTGCAAGCCTATGAGCCGGCCTATCAGGAGGCGCTCGCTGGCCACAATCTGAAGCTCTTCGGGCTCGGTTCGGCGGGCGATCTCAAGCAGGACCTCACCTTCCTGCAGAGCCTCTACACCTGGATGTCGGAGACACAAGCCCCCTGGGCGCAGGTTTTCTTTGACTGGTTCGGCGGCGCCGAAAGCGAGACGCGCGCCAGAAAGAGCCCGATCACCGCGCTTTACGAGACGCCGGCCTTTGCGCCTGTTCGCGAAGGCCTGACTTCGCGCGGCATGATCCGGCCGGAGCGGCTCGATCACCCGTACTGGCAGCGCGAAACGCCTGTGACACTGCTCTATGACGATGTCGAAGCCCTGTGGGCGCCCATCGCCGAGGAGGATGACTGGAGCGCTTTCGAACAGGTGCTGAGCGACATTGAAGCGGCGCGCGAGGCGCTTTCGATCGAATTTGAGCCCCCTGCTCCAAAGGCATAAACTGCCCCTGCGACAGAATTTGACGCTGCGCTGCAGCAAAATTTGTGTCATCACGGCGCTCGCGGACTAGATCATTGCGAAGACGCGGCCTGGAGGAAAACATATGGACGGCATGACAAGCACGGCACCTTCACCGGTGATGGATGACCTGATCGCGGCCATGGCCGCCGCCGTCGCGAGCCTCGAAGCCTATGGCGAAGACGCGAAGGCCTCGATGAAGGCCAGGCTCGCGCCGGATGGCAAGCCGGACCGCAAACTGCTCGATGTCCATCAGCACGCCGCCCATGGGCTGTCCTGGGCGATCACCTATGTCGAGACGTTGCGTGAGGTCGGACATTGGGCCGAGCGTCTGGACGCCGAAGGAAAGTTCGGCGAGGTCGAGCAGCTGCTCGCCCAGATCCTGTTTTCTGAATACTGCGCGCAGCTGATTGGCGGCATTCCGATGAACCAGGGCGAAATCATCCGCCCGGCGGACCTCGGCGTCACGCAGGACGGCATGAAACGCCTGTTCGATCCGGCCGTGCAGCGCTTCCTGACTGAAGGCAAGACGACAGACGCCATGGCGGCGGCGGCAAAACACCTGCCGGACGCGCTTGGCCGCGCCACGGTCGAGGAGACCGGCCTCGACGAAACGCTCTCAATGATCCGCGACCAGTTCCGCCGCTATGCCGAAGACAGGAT
>NZ_JBARZC010000232.1:0-1845 GCF_049649345.1 Henriciella sp.
GCTCTGGCTCCCGCCGGCCGATGCGGTTGGCCGGGCCGAGAAAGCGCTGATCGAGCGGGCCGAAGCTGAAGGCATGACGGACTGGCGCGCCAGGCTCGCCGCCTTTGAAAGGCAGGCTGAACGAACCTTTGACCTCCTTGCAACCTGCCTTACCGAGATCGAGCGGCTGGGCGATGAAGACACGCTTACCTATCTTCACGCCGCGATCTCGACGAAGCAGCACCGCGTCGCAGTCCCCGAACTCCCGGTCTTTCTTGATGCCATCCTTGCCGACAGCGCCTTCAGCGGCGGCCTCGAACCCAGGCTTGGCGAGGCGCATCTGCGCACGCTCACCATATTGGGATTTCCGGCAACAACGCTGCCCGGCATGCTCGACGAACTCAATCGCCAGGGCTTTTCCTATCGCTGGACCACACGGTTCATCGCGATGGACAAGACCGAGGCTGAGAAGCTGCTCGGCAAGAAGCGCCGCCACTGGTTTGCCAAGCGCAAATCCATAGGCGCGGTGCTGCGCGAGACCATGTTCAACGAGCAGGCCGCCCTCGTCGACATTGACGCCGACAACAAGGCCGCCGATGCCGATGTGGCCCTTCAGGAGCTTGGCAGCGACCTTGTTTCCTATGGCTATGTCACAACCAGCCTGACCGTCTGGGACGAGGACCTCACCCACGTCGAGGAAAAGCTTCGCCTCGCCGAACGCATCATCACCAGCCGCGGCTTCACGGTCATTCGCGAGACGCTGAACGCCGTCGATGCCTGGCTCGGCAGTCTGCCGGGTCACGCCTATGCCAATGTCCGCCAGCCCGTCCTGCACACGCTGAACCTCGCCCATCTTGTCCCGATCTCCGCAGTCTGGGCTGGCGAAACAAACAACATGCACCTGAATGCCCCCGCCCTGATCGATGCCCAGACCGATGGGACAACGCCGTTCCGCCTCAACCTCCATCATGGCGATGTCGGCCATACGCTGGTGGTCGGCCCGACCGGCGCTGGCAAGTCTGTCCTCCTGTCGCTGATTGCCATGCAATGGCGCCGCTATGAGGGCGCGCAGGTCTTCATCTTCGACAAGGGGCGTTCGGCCCGAGCGGCCACCCTCGCCATGGGCGGCGCGCATATCAAACTCGGCGGCAACAGCCAGCCAGATCTCCAGCCCCTCCGCGATATCCATGAGGACAGCCAGGCCCGGTTCGCAGCAGACTGGCTGGCCGGCCTTTTCGAGGCTGAAGGCCTGGCCCTGACGCCGGACCTCAAGGCCCGGCTCTGGCAGGGCGTCAACTCGCTTGCCAGCGCCCCGCCAAACGAACGCACACTGACCGGCCTGTCGCTTCTGCTACGCGATGACGAGATCCGCACCGCGCTTCACCCGTTCACCCTTGAAGGCTCGCACGGCCATCTCCTCGATGGCGAGACGGATGCGCTCTTACTGTCCGACCTTGCCTGTTTCGAAATGGAAGAGCTGATGGCGAGCCCGCAGGCCGCCCCGCCCGTGCTCGCCTATATCTTCCATCGTCTCGAAGCCCGGTTCACCGGTGCGCCAACGCTTGTCATCCTCGATGAAGCCTGGCTCTTTCTCGATCATCCGCTGTTTGCAAAGCGCCTGCGCGAATGGCTGAAGACCCTTCGCAAGAAGAATGTCGCGGTCATCTTTGCGACCCAGTCGCTCGCCGACATTGAAGGCTCGAGCATCGCGCCCGCTCTGATCGAAAGCTGCCCGACCCGCATCTTTCTGCCCAATGAGCGGGCGATGGAGCCGCAGATACAGGCGATTTATCGCCGCTTCGGGCTCAATGACCGGCAGATCGAAATCCTCAGCCAGGCTGCGCCTAAACGCGATTATTATTGCCA
>NZ_JBARZC010000233.1:0-13840 GCF_049649345.1 Henriciella sp.
CACATCCGGGCTGACCTTTGTCTGGCTATCGGGATTCAAGTCCGACATGCAGGGGACAAAGGTTGTCGAGCTTGAGGCCTGGGCGGCATCTGAAGGCCATGGCTTCCTGGCGTTCGATTACACAGGCCACGGGGAATCCGGCGGAAAATTTGAAGATGGTACGATCAGTGCATGGCGGGCGGATGCGCTCTCTGCCATCGAAAAGCAGACGGACGGGCCGCTCGTCCTCGTCGGATCCAGCATGGGCGGGTGGATGGCGCTTCTGGCAGCGCTGGCGCTCAAAGACAGGGTCGCGGGCCTCATCCTGATCGCACCGGCGCCCGATTTCACCGAAAAACTGATGTGGCCGGAATTTTCAGACGCCGCCAAGGCCGAAATCATGGACAAGGGCGTGCATCTTCGCCCGTCCGATTATGGCGAGCCCTACCCGATCACAAAGGCGCTGATCGAGGATGGACGCAAATGGTCCATCCTAGACGGTCCGATCGAGTTTGCCGGCCCTGTGCGCATCCTGCAGGGCATGCGGGACCCGGATGTGCCATGGCAGCACGCCGAGCGACTGGTCGGGGCGATGACGACGGCTGATTTTATCTTTACGCTGATCAAGGATGGCGATCACCGCCTGTCGCGCCCGCAGGATATAGAGCGGCTGAAGTCGACTTGCCTCGAACTTGCATCCAGCCTCGTGAAGGGTGGCTAGTGCCGCTGCGGAACAGACAAGAGTGAAGACTTACAGGGCGGACGGATTTCGAACAGAGAACTTCTGGTTCATTTGCATCGCAAGACGGGTTGAAACCAGATCGCTCATGTTTAGGTTCGACAACCGGCAGAATGAAGACTGCCATTAGGGAATAGGGGTAGAATGAGCACGACGGTTCCATTCGCAGATATGGATCAGGCCTTTAACGAGGTCGAAGCCGAATCGGCGTTTCCGAACGGCCCTGAGCCGGCCCACCAATACATCATCTGGTTTACAGCCCGCTCGGGCTCTTCCTGGCTAACCGATGTGATGGAGCAGGGCGGTCTCGGTGTGCCGCGCGAATGGATCAATCCGCGCAATTTCGAGCCGCATACAAAGGCATTCGGATCCAAGAGCTGGGATCACTTCTTCGCATCGCTGCGCCGCAACTGGTCGAGGAATGGCATTTTTGGCCAGGAAATCACCGCCGGCTTCTACCGCGTGTTTTCCCGCTACGTCGATCTCAGCAAGCATTTTGACCTCCGCGCGCCCAGCATGATGTTGTTTCGCGAAGACATCGTCTTGCAGGGCATATCGCTCTTTTTCGCAACAGAATCAGGAGCATTTCACGCCGCCAATGACGGAGAGATGAAGGCGCAGCTGGAATATGACAATGAGAAGATCAAGCACTGGATCCGGCATTTGCACGGTCAGGAAAACGTGTTGCGCTCCCTCTTCGACGAGTTAGGCAACGCGCCCAAATTTGCGTCCTATGAGAGGCTGCTGCCGCAGGGCCCGTCTGTCGCGATCAAGGCCGTCTCCGACATGCTCGGCATCAGCCCCCCCGTCACGGTCGAGGCCCAGCCGCGCCACACCAAGATCGGCCGCAAGCTGAATGACGAGTATCGCGACAGGTTCATCGCGGAAAATGCCGACTATATGAAGCGGGTGAATGATCGGCGCGACTGGTTGTTCAGGGGGCTGGAGACCTATTCGCTCGTCAGCTGAGGCCCGCCTCACAGGCAATATACATCAATTCATCCGCCCCTCTGCAGGGCCGGACTAGTCTTGCCGGGTCGTTCCAGATCAGGACCTGCCCCATGGATATTTCCGCAAAGCTCTCGCTTCCCTACCTGCTTCCAAATCAGGCCTCCAAACATGTCACGCTGAATGAGGGGCTGAGGCGCCTCGACGCGCTCGTGCAGGCCTCCATCCTGTCGGCAGGGCTGACAGAACCGCCAGCCAGTCCGGCAGAAGGCGACGCCTATATTATCGCAGACGGCACGCCCGCAGGCGACTGGAGCGGGCAGACGCCGGGCACGCTGATGGCGTTTCAGGACGGCGCCTGGGAGGCGTTCGCACCGGCCGAAGGCTGGCGTGTGTTCGACGCAGAAACCAGCAGTCTCCTCGTCTTCGAGGCAGGCAGCTGGCGCACACTGGCCGGCCCAGAAGCCCGGTTTGACAGTCTTGGCATCAATACCGATGCAGACGCCTCAAACCGGATCGCAATGAAGGCCGACCGTCTGCTGTTCAGCCATGACGATGTCACGCCCGGCACTGGCGATGCGGCCGCCGTGGTCAACAAGGCGGCCCCGTCAAACCTCTCGGTCATGCAGTTCCAGACCGGCTTTTCCGGCCGCGCGGAAATCGGCCTCATCGGCGATGATGATTTCTCCATCAAGACCAGCAGCAATGGATCGGCTTTCAATGAGGCCCTGCGGCTGTCCTCAGCCGGCATCATGTCGGTGCGCGGCGAGACGACTGAAAATCTCGGCGAGCCGGGCCTCAGCGGCATGGTGGTGAACGGCAATCTTCGGATGCGCAGTCTCGCCCCGATGTTCATCCTGATGGAGTCCGACGAGGACAACACATTCTGGAATTTCGTGGTCGGCGCGGGCACCGTGAGCTTGCGGCGCAATAATGCCTTTCCGGGCGCGCTGCAGCTGAGGGAGACGCAGGAGGTCGGCCTGTCGCGTACACCGCGCCTCGGCATGCAACTCGATTCCAACGGACCGATCGCGCCGAAATCCTACACGGTCGCCGCCCTTCCCGCCGCATCCATTGGCGAGGGCGCTATTGTCTATGTGAGTGACGAGACCGGTGGGCCAACGCTTGCCTTCAGTGACGGAGCAGACTGGCGCCGCACGAGCGACAATGCGGTGGTTGCCTAGGGCTGGCCTCAACCCTGCCCAGGGGAAGTGAGACGGCGTTGCAGGCCCTAGTTCGGGCGCTGCTGGTCTTCGCCGGCGATGCCGTCCCAGAACTTCTTGACGCGGCCGAGAAAGCCTTCGCTTTCCGGATTGCAGTCAGCCCCTGAGCATTCGCAAAACTCGCGCAGCAGCTCTTTCTGTCGGGCAGACAGGTTGCGCGGGGTTTCGACAATCATCTCGACGAAGAGGTCCCCGCCCTGGCCTGAGCCTCTGAGGCTCGGCATGCCCTTGCCGCGCAGGCGCAGCTTGCGGCCGGTCTGGGCGCCCTCCGGCACGGTGACCTTGGCGCGCCCGCCATCGATGGTCGGGATTTCAATCTCGCCGCCAAGCGCCGCTGTGACCATGGGCACGGGCGCGGGGCAATAAAGGTTTGGCCCGTCGCGCTCGAAAATATCATGCTCGGCAACGTCAACGAAGATGTAGAGATCGCCCTTCGGACCACCATGAAGGCCGGGTTCGCCTTCCCCGGCGAGCCTGATGCGCATGCCGCTTTCGACACCGGCCGGGATCTTGACCTGGAGCTTGCGTTCTTCGCGGACCTGGCCTGCGCCATGGCAGGTCTTGCACGGCTTGGAGATCACCTTGCCGCGGCCTGAACAGCGCGCGCAGGTGCGTTCCATGGTGAAAAAGCCCTGCTGGGCCCGTACACGGCCGGCGCCCTGGCAGGTCGGGCAGGTTTCGGGGCTGGTGCCCGGCTCTGCGCCCGAGCCATCGCACGTGTCGCATTCGACAGCGGCAGGCAGGCTGATCGCCGTGTCCTTGCCGGTGAAAGCTTCTTCCAGCGTGATGTCGAGATCATAGCGCAGATCATTGCCGCGGGCCGGACCATTGCGCCGGCGTCCGCCGCCAAATCCGCCGCCAGCGCCAAAGACCTGGCTGAAAATATTGTCGAAAATATCGCCCGGGTCCATATTGCCGAACGGATTGCCGCCGCCGGGGCCGCCTGCTCCGCCTTCAAAGGCGGCATGGCCGAACCGGTCATAGGCGGCGCGTTTGTCAGGGTCTGACAGGACGGCGTAGGCTTCGCCGACTTCCTTGAATCGCGCTTCGGCCTCTTCATCGCCCGGATTTTGATCCGGGTGAAATTTGAGGGCGAGTTTGCGATACGCGCTTTTCAGCGCCTTGGCGTCCGCATCTCTGGAGACGCCCAGTAGCTCGTAATAATCTGGTTTGCTCATGGCAGTGGTCTGAAGTTTCCGCTGTTTGGCAGTTAGCCGTGAAATTGGGGAGCACCGCCCTGCGATGCAAGGGCGGTGCTACAGCCATGACCGACTTATCCTGCTTTTGCAGCAGGGGCCTTGCCGAGAATCCGGCTTGCCACTTCCTTCGGCACAATCAGCAGCGTTTCAGACAGTGTCTGCTGCCAGTTGTCGAGCAGCTTGCGGGCCCGCTTGGAGCCTGTGCGTTCGGCATGCATCTCCAGCATCATCTGATACCGCTCGATATGCTCGGCCGGCATGTCGGCCAGCGAGTACCAGTCAATGGAGTCGGGGTTTGCGACGCGGTCGAACTTCTTGTCCGGGTCCCAGATCCAGGCGACACCACCGGTCATGCCGGCGCCGAAATTGTCTCCGACGGCCCCGAGAATGGCGACGCGCCCGCCTGTCATATACTCGCAGCCATTCGCCCCGCAGCCTTCAACGACGGCTTCGGCGCCCGAATTGCGCACCCCAAAGCGGACACCGGCCTGGCCTGCCGCATAGAGCCGGCCGGCGGTTGCGCCATATAGGCACGTATTGCCGATGATCGTATTCTCGGACGCTTCAAGCTGTGCATTGCGGCGCGGGCGCAGCTGGATCGTCGCGCCAGAGAGACCCTTGCCGACATAGTCATTGGCATCGCCGAACACATCGAGCAGCAGACCCTGAACCGCAAAGGCCCCGAGCGACTGGCCCGCGCTGCCGGTCAGGCGGATACGCAGCCGGCCTTCTGGCAAGGCCTTCTCACCAAACTTGCGGACGATGGCAGAGCTCGACCGCGCGCCGATCGAGCGCTGGACGTTCTGGACGTCATATTCAAGCTGCATCTTCTCGCCGCGTGTGAAGAAGGGCTCGCCATCGCGCAGGATCTGCGAGTCGAGCGTGTCCCCGACTTCGGTCCGATGCGTCGGGCGGTAGACGACGGGCTTGGCCGTGTCGACCTTGACCAGAAGCGGGTTGAGATCGAGGTCGTCGAGATGGGACGCGCCGCGGCTGACCTGGCTAAGCAGGTCAGTCCGGCCCACCGCTTCATCGAGCGAGGAGAGACCAAGGCTTGCCAGAATATGGCGGACGTCCTCGGCCAGGAAAGACATGAGATTAACGACCTTTTCCGGAGAGCCGGTGAACTTCTTGCGCAGCTCTTCGTCCTGAACGCAGACGCCGACCGGGCAGGTGTTCGAATGGCACTGGCGCACCATGATGCAGCCAATTGCGACGAGCGATGCCGTGCCGATGCCATACTCTTCCGCGCCCAGCATCGCCGCGATGACGATGTCGCGGCCCGTGCGGAGGCCCCCATCTGTGCGCAGCGTGACCTTGTCGCGAAGGTTATTGAGGCTGAGCACCTGATGCGCTTCAGCAAGGCCCATTTCCCAGGGCAGGCCGGCGTATTTGATCGAGGTTTGCGGGCTGGCGCCCGTGCCGCCGACACCGCCGGCGATCAGGATCACGTCGGCCTTGGCTTTCGCCACGCCAGCCGCCACCGTTCCGACGCCGGACTGGGCAACTAGCTTTACGCAGACGCGGCAATCGGGATTGATCTGCTTCAGATCATAGATGAGCTGGGCGAGGTCCTCGATGGAATAGATGTCATGGTGCGGCGGCGGCGAGATCAGGGTCACACCGGGGGTCGCGTGCCGGTTCTTGGCGATCAGTTCGGTCACCTTGAAGCCGGGCAGCTGGCCGCCCTCGCCGGGCTTTGCACCCTGCGCGATCTTGATCTCGACCTCGCGGCACTCATTGAGATATTCGGCGGTGACACCAAAGCGGCCGGAGGCGACCTGTTTGACGGCCGAGTTCATATTGTCGCCATTTGGCAGCGGACGATAGCGCTCGCGGATCTCGCCGCCTTCGCCGGAAACAGACTTCGCGCCGATCCGGTTCATTGCGACATTGAGTGTGCCATGCGCCTCAGGGCTGAGCGCGCCGAGCGACATGCCGGGCGTCACGAAGCGCTTGCGGATTTCATTGACCGACTGGACCTGCTCCAGAGGAATGGAAGCGAGCTTGTGGGTCTTGAAATCAATCAGGTCGCGCAGCTGAATGGGCTGGCGCGAATGAACCGCCTCGGCATATTTCTCGTAGAGGACATAGTCGCCGCGGTCGCAGGCGGCCTGCAGCATGTGAATGAGGTTGCCATCGAGGGCATGCGGCTCGCCGGAGGCGCGCAGGCGATAGAAGCCGCCGACGGGGAGCGAGATGACATCCTCGTCAAACGCCGCCTCATGGCGCTCAACCGCATTGTCTTCGAGACCGGCAAGGCCGATGCCCGAAATGCGGCTGGTCATGCCGGGGAAATAGTCGGCCACCAGCGCACGTGAGAGGCCGAGCGCCTCGAAATTATAGCCGCCGCGATAGGACGAGATCACTGAAATGCCCATCTTGGACATGATCTTCAGAAGACCGGCTTCGATCGCTTTCTTGTAGTTTCGGACATAGTGGCTGAGCGGCTCATCGCCGAGCAGGCCGCGCGCATGGCGGTCTGCAATCGCTTCCTGGGCGAGATAGGCGTTGACGCAGGTCGCGCCGACACCGACCAGGACGGCAAAATAGTGCGTATCAAGACATTCGGCCGAGCGGACCGTCAGTGAACAGAATGTACGAAGCCCCTGCCCGACAAGGTGCGAATGCACCGCGCCGGTGGCGAGGATCATCGGGATGGCGACCGTATCAGGGTCCTGGTTTTCATCGGTCAGCACGATATGCTCGCGCCCGGCGCGGACGGCCTCTTCGGCCTCGATCTGGATGCGCGACAGCGCGTTCCTGAGGGCAGAGCCGTTGCGCTGCACATCCGCGAGCTTGAAGGTACAGTCGATATGCTCGACGCCTTCGCCGAGCGTTTCCATCAGGCGCTGATACATGCCGGTCGACAGGAACGGGCTTTCCAGCACGAAAACGTTCTGCTGGGTTTCATCGGTCGTCAGGATGTTGCCGAGATTCTTGAACCGGGTCTTCAGCGACATGACCCGGTCTTCGCGCAGCGGATCGACGGGCGGATTGGTGACCTGGCTGAAATTCTGGCGGAAGAAATGCGAGAGCGGCCGGCACTCATGCGAGAGCACGGCGACCGGCGTGTCGTCGCCCATCGAGCCGATGGCTTCCTTACCGTCTTCGGCCATGGGCGCGAGGATCAGCTCGGTGGTCTCTAGCGTGAAACCTGCCACGGTCTGACGGCGCAGCAGTTTTTCCTTGTCGAAAAGACGCGGCTCCTCGCCATTGATGATGTCGGCTTCGAGTTCTTTGACGTTTTTCAGCCACTTGTCATACGGATGCTCACTGGCGAGCTCATCGATGATCTCGTCATGCTCATAGAACCGGCCCTCTTCGAGATTGGCCGCGATCATACCGCCGGCGCGCACGTGGCCGCGGCGCACGACTTCATGGCCAGACAGCGGGCACATGCCGGTCTCTGAACCGACCGCCAGAATGCCATCGCTGGTCAGCGCATAGCGCAGCGGGCGCAGGCCATTCCGGTCGAGCCCGGCAATCGCCCAGCGGCCATCATAGGCGCAGACCGCCGCCGGTCCGTCCCATGGCTCCATGACGGAGTTGCAGTAGGCGTAAAGCGCAGCATGCTCGTCGGGAATGATCGAGGCGCGCTTCGACCAGGCTTCCGGGATAAGCAGCGCCTTGGTCATCGGCGCGGTACGGCCCGCCTTGCAGAGGATTTCAAACACCGCGTCGAGGGCGCCGGAATCCGACAGGCCTTTCGGCACGACGGGTTTCACATCCTCGACATCATCGCCGAAGGCGCCCGAGACCATCTTGATCTCGTGGCTCTTCATCCAGTTGAGGTTGCCGCGCAGCGTGTTGATCTCGCCATTGTGGGCGAGCATGCGGAAGGGCTGTGCCAGTTCCCAGCGCGGGAAAGTATTGGTAGAATAGCGCTGGTGATAGATCGCGATTGGCGAGACGAAGCGCTCATCCTTGAGGTCGAGATAGAAATTGTCGATGTCCTGGGCGAGGAACATGCCCTTGTAGATCAGCGATTTGTGGCTGAGCGAGCAGATATAGAAGCTCGGAATGCCGGCTTCGCGCGCCTTACGCTCGATGCGGCGGCGGCAGAGGTAAAGCGCGCGCTCAAGCTCATCCGGTGAGCGCTCACGGCTGTCGCGGAACATGACCTGTTCGATCTCGGGGCGCGTATCGGCCGCTTTCTGGCCGATCACCGAAATATCGACCGGAGGCTGACGCCAGCCATAGATATAGAAGCCGAAATGCAGGATCTCGGTCTCGACGATGGCGCGGGCCGCTTCCTGAGCGCCAAGATCGGTGCGCGGAAGGAAAATCTGCCCGACGCAGATTGGATCGTCCGTCGGGTTGTGCCCGGTGCGCTGGGCCTGCTCGCGGAAAAAGTCCTGCGGGACCTCAATGCGGATGCCCGCGCCGTCGCCTGTCTTGCCATCGGCATCGGTTGCGCCGCGGTGCCAGACATTCTTGAGCGCCTTGATGCCCATCTCGACGATTTCGCGCTTCGGCTTGCCATCCAGCGAGACGACGAGGCCGACGCCGCATGCGTCTTTCTCATGTTCTGGATCGTAGGCGTGCGCGTCGATCAGCTTCTGGCGCTCGATGAGGTATTTTTCGATGGTGTCGGTCATGTATCGGTGCCTCCAAAGCGGGCAAGCGTTTCTTCTGCGGTGAGGCGCGGGCGCTCACCCGCAAGGTCAAAATAATCCGGCTTCTCGTCGACGAAGATTTCCATGCTGAGCGTATGGCCCGCAGGCAGGTCGAGCGTGCCGGCGAGGACAGCCCATTTCGCGCCGTCCGTCTTCATCCGGTAAAACAGGCTTGAGCCGCAGCGCGAGCAGAAGCCGCGTTTGGCCCAGTCCGAGCTGTCATACCAGGCAAGCGTGTCGTGCGAGACCAGCGTCATGTCATCATCCTCGACATCCATGTCGATGAAGACAGAGCCGGTCCAGCGCTGGCACATCCTGCAATGGCAGGCGCTCATCGCGCCGTCGCGGGCGACTTCGAATGCGACGCCTCCGCAGAGGCATTGTCCCTTGATCAGGTCAGTCATCGGTCTATTCCGCAGCCACTGACGCAGGCGCAGCCTCACGCGCCATCTGCTTCATGCGCTTGTGCATCTGCTCGGCGGCATCGCGTCCATCCTTGATCGCCCAGACGACGAGAGAGGCCCCGCGCACGATATCGCCGGCCGCATAGACGCCGGGAACACTGGTTTCGAGCGTTGCGAAATCGACCTTGATCGCGCCCCAGCGATTGACCTTGAGGGCCGGTTCGCCAAACAGCTCCGGCAGCTCTTCAGGGTCAAATCCGAGCGCCTTGATCACCATGTCGGCCTTGATGTCGAAGCTCTCGCCGGTCTTTTCGGGCGATTGGCGGCCAGACGGATCGGGTGCCCCCAGCTTCATGCGCGCGGCGCGGACGGCTTTCAGCTTGCCGGCCTTCGTGTCGATGATGGCTTCCGGCGCGGCCAGCCATTCGAAGACGACCCCCTCTTCCTCGGCATTGGCAACCTCGCGCTGCGAGCCCGGCATATTGGCGCGGTCGCGGCGGTAGAGGCAGGTCACGGATTTTGCGCCTTGGCGCACGGCGGTGCGCACGCAGTCCATCGCCGTATCGCCGCCGCCGATAACAACGACGCGCTTGCCCTCTGCGTTATGTGTGCCGTCATCGAAGGTCGGGACGGCATCGCCGAGGCCTTTGCGGTTGGATGTCGTCAGGAAGTCGAGCGCGGCATGGACGCTGTCATGGCCAGCGCCCGGCACCATAAGGTCGCGCGCCTTGTAGACGCCGGTCGCAATCAGGATCGTGTCGTGCTTGTCGCGCAGATCGTTGAGGGTGAGCTTGTCGCCAATCGAGGTGTTGAACTCAAATTTGATGCCGCTGTCTTCCAGACGCTTGATGCGGCGTTCGACGACATATTTCTCCAGCTTGAAGCCCGGAATACCATAGATCAGCAGGCCGCCGCCGCGGTCATAGCGGTCATAGACGGTGACCTGATAGCCTTTGCGGCGAAGCTGCTCGGCGGTAGCAAGACCGCCCGGGCCTGCGCCAATGATGCCGGCAGACTGGTCGCGCTCACGCGGCGGCTTGATCGGCGTGACCCAGCCCTCGTCCCATGCATTCTCGGTGATGAAGCGCTCGACAGAGCCGATTGTCACTGTGCCATGGCCGGATTGCTCGATTGTGCAGATGCCCTCGCAAAGGCGGTCCTGCGGGCAGATGCGCCCACAGATTTCAGGCATGTTATTGGTTGCCTGCGAGACCTGATAGGCCTCTTCAAGGCGGTTTTCGGCGACTAATTTCAGCCAGTCGGGAATATTGTTGGTGAGCGGGCAGCCCTGCTGGCAGAACGGCACGCCGCATTGCGAACAGCGCGAAGCCTGCGCTTCAGCCGCTTCCGTCGCATAATCTGCATAGATCTCATTGAAGTCATCGGCACGCGCCTTCGGATCGCGCTTTTCTGGCATTGACCGGTCAATATTGGTAAACTTCAACATGCGGCTAGCCATGAGCGGTCCTCTTTGCAGAATATTTTGCCTTATGGTATCTGCTACACCGGCGCGCAAGCAAAATCGCACCCCGAAATATCATTTTGATATGTTGTTTTCGCAGATTTATCTCACATAAGACAAATCACGCGATTAATCAAGCCCAATACATCTCATATTGATATACTAAGCTGCAGCTGTATTCTCCTGCAAACCATGCAAGAACGGGCCTGAACCGCGGTGTTGAGGGTCCGTATCCATGTCGCTTTTCCAGCTATTTATCATTTCCATCGTGCAAGGCATTTCCGAATGGCTGCCGATCTCGTCTTCGGCGCATGTGCTGCTGACAGCCCATTTGTTCGGCGTTGGCGGACAGGACGAGCTGATGGTCAATGCCATGGCGCATCTGGGCACGCTGTTCGCGCTGTTTGCATATTTCTGGAAAGACACGGGCCGCGCCATCAAGGGCGGGGTCGAGCTGATCGGCATCGGCCGCGAGAACGGAAAGCTGACATCGAGCGGCAAGCTCGCGCTGCTCATCCTGGTAGCGACGCCGCCTGCCGTCCTGGCCGGCCTCGCCTATGAACTCCTGCCCGGTCTCGAGATTCTTCGTAGCGTCTATGTGATTGCGGCGGCGACCATCATCTTCGCGCTCTTCCTCTGGTGGGCCGATGTCAAAGGCGCCACGCATCGCACGGAAGCCGACATGACGATCAAGGATGGCGTGCTGATCGGTCTTGCCCAGGCGCTCGCCTTCATTCCGGGCGTCAGCCGGTCCGGCATCACCATGACAGCGGCGCGCGGCCTTGGCCTGTCGCGCCAGGAGGCGGCGCGTTTCGGCATGTTGTGCGGCGTGCCGGTGCTGATGCTGGCGGGGGGCTATGCCTGCTACAAGCTGGCCACGGCCGATGCCGGCGAGATCACCATTCCCCTGTCAGACGGGCTAATCGTGGCGGGCCTCAGCTTTGTGACCGCTTATTTCTCGATCTGGGGGCTGATGGCGCTGCTCAACAAGATGAGCTTCCTGCCCTTCGTAATTTACCGCATCCTGCTTGGCGTTGCGATCCTCGCCATGATCCCGATGCTGTCTGGAAGTTAATCACGCCCAGCCGGCCGGGCGGGAACCGGCGCTTCAGCCCATCCGTTCTGCAACCACTCCAGAATGGAAAAGGACCATTGGTATGAAGAACGCACTTCTTGCGACCGCAGCGCTTGCCCTGCCGCTGTCATTCGCTGCCTGCACGTCAGCAGGCCTCACCCCGGCAGAGCAGGTGGCAGCAGAACAGAACGTCGCCATGTCGGAGGCCATGCAGGCAGAGGTCGCAGGCCTGAATGAGCTGACCCGCGTCTATATCGATGCCGCTGCGCTCTACAAACAGGCTGCGGACATTCCGGACGATACCAAAAGTCTCAAGCCCGCCCTGCTTGAGCTTGCCAAGGAAAAGAATGCGCAGCGCGATATGCTGCAGGACCGCGTGCTGACACTTGGCGGCGCGCCTGCAGAACATGGCGAGGCGCTCGGAACCGCCCATCGCGGCTTTACGGCCCTACGCACCGTCGTCGATGACGATACCGAAGTCGCGATCGAGGAAGTCCTGCGCGGTGAACGCTACATTCTCGACAAGATCAATGAGATCATGCCGAAAACCGTGACGCCCGAGACCAGAACGCTGCTGGCCGAGCTCAGGACGGATACTGAAACCGAGATTGCCCGTCTGGAAATGATGGACAAGGCCGCCTGACCCGTCATCTGAGGCACTGAAGACCAAAAAGCCCGCCTTTCCCGGCGGGCTTTTAATTGGCCTCAAGACGACGCACGCAGTTGGCGCCAAGCCCCCTCCGTACGCCGCTCCTTCCGCACTGTGCGTCCCTACGCCTGCGGAAAGCTCTACTGAAGTGAACTTTAAGACAGAGATTCCAGCAGGATGCCGTTGAGAATGTGATTTTTTGCGGGCACGGCGCCGAAAACTGACCACCGCGGGAGCGCCTCAGGCTTCGCCCTTCTGGTGGAATTCGCCATAGGGGCGGTAGCGCCACAGATAGGTCGGCACGATCTATTCCACGCTTTCGAGATCGACGATGCCGAGATCCTTGAGGGTGTGTGCGTCATCGCCGACAATATTGTCGGTCTTCAGCATGTCGACCTGGTCACCGGTAATGGGCGGGGCTCCGAGAATACCGGTCGAGAGCGGCCAGACATAGCGCCAGAGCGCCCCGAAGGCGAGGCCCATCGGTTTGGCAATAAAGAACGGGATGGGGAGCGCATAGCGCTTGCGGTCGATGATCTCGCCGATGACGTCATACAGCTCTTCAAACGTGTAGGTGCGCGGGCCGCCAAGCTCGAAGCTCTGGCCTTCGACATCGTCGCGCGAGACAGCTGCGGCAATCGCATCGGCGACATCGCCGGCATAAACCGGCTGGACCTTTGTCTTGCCGCCGCCAATGGCGGGCAGGAAGGGGGCCAGGTTCGCAACCGGATGGGCGGCCATGCCGGCAAAGCGATTGAAGAACTCGTCTTCCGGGCCGAACACGATGGAGGGGCGCAGGATCACGGCACCGGGAAATGCTTCGCGCACGCCGCGCTCGGCTTCAGCCTTTGTGCGGGCATAATCGGATGAGGAGTCTTCGTCTGCGCCAATCGCGGAAATCTGGACCAGGCGCCTGACGCCAGCCTCTGCGGCCGCCTCTGCGACATTGATCGCACCCTCGCGCTGAGCGGCCTCGAAACTCTGCGGGCCTTTTTCAAACAGGACACCGACCAGGTTGACGGCCGCGTCGGCACCATCAAGCGCCCGCTGAACCGATTTGTAATTGCGGATATTGGCCTGGAAGAGATCGATCCAGCCGGGCGGGCCAGCGAGCCTCACATCGCCTGCAAGGTGCGGCCGTCGAACAGCAATGCGCACGCGCCATCCTGCCTCGACCAGAGTGCGGGCGGCGTAGCGGCCAATGAAGCCTGAGCCGCCAAACAGAGTTACAAGACCTTTGGCCATTTGGGACGATCCTGTTGCTGAGGACAATCAAATCAGAGTGCGCGCGTTTCATCATGACTGGCGCCGATTGTCCATGCGTCAAAGGGCAACCGCACTCGGCAATTACACACAACCCGAAATTCAAAAATTCCCCCATCAGGCGAATATTAAGGATTTTCTTGAGAATACTGGCCGCTAAGGGCACTGTTTCGGTCTCATCTTAACCAAATCGCCAGCTTCCTGAGGCATGGTCTCGCGAATATCAAATCGTAACCGGTCGGACCATATGACGGCATTGGCACAACAGACAGTTTCTATC
>NZ_JBARZC010000234.1:0-1988 GCF_049649345.1 Henriciella sp.
CGCTTACCCCGCCCCTGATGTCATTGACGACCTGCCTGTGCTCCAGCGGCTGGCCATTGCGCACGCGTGAACTGACAAACTTCGCGCTGCCACTCTCATTCACGTGCGGCTCGAGCGCGACACCGAACTCGCGGCAGTAGGAGAGGATACCCTTGTGCACGCCGGGGATGCGGGCTGCGCCGGCGTTGAAATACTGGCCCGGGCTGAACTGGCAGCGTTGAGCCGGCAGATGATCATGCTCAAGGATGCTGTCACGCCTGATTGACCAGACGCGGCCACCGGGCCGGCTTCGCGCTTCAAGGATGGTAACGGCGTAGCCAGCCTTCTTGAGCTCCCACGCGGCGACAAGACCCGCAATCCCTGCCCCGAGAATAACCACACGACGGCCTGATCCGAGTGACGCGGGCGCTTGCGGCGGGCCTGAATAGGCGCCGGCCTCGCCGACAAAACCCAGGGCTTCCATCGCCGCATAGGCACCGGCGAGCCCCATCACCCTGGAAAAATTCCAGATGACATCCCGTCTCGAAAAATTTGCGCCCATGACAAGCCCCTTCAGCCAGGCCAAGCCTAGCGGCGCACTCGGATATCACCAGCAAAATCAGTGATGTCGTTGGCGCGGGGCCACGATGTGCCCGGAAATGCGGCAGCTAGTCGAAGAGGACCACCTGGCGGGCGACGGTGCCCTTATTGTCCTTGAGGTTCTGCAGCGCGCCTGTGATGCCATCGAGACCGATCCGGTCCGAGACGAGATCATCAAGGTGCAGGCGCCCCTGCTTGTAGAGTTCGATCAGGCGTGGGAAATCGATGCGGAACCGGTTCGAGCCCATGACAGCGCCTTGCAGCCGTTTCTCCGTCACCAGCAGTTCAATGCCCGGTACTTCGATATTCACCCCCGGCGGAATCATGCCGATGATCGTGGAGACGCCGCGCGGGCGCAGCATCATGTAGGACTGTTCTGCCGTCAGCTTCAGACCGATACACTCGAATGAATAATGCACGCCCCCGCCCGTCAGCTCCTTGACCTGCTCAACCGGGTCACCCTTTTTCGGATTGACGAAATCGGTCGCGCCGAATTTCTTTGCCATGGCGAGCTTTTCGTCGGACAGGTCGATCGCGATGATCCGCGAGGCCCCGGCAATCGCGGCCCCATTGATCGCCGAGAGGCCGACCCCGCCGCACCCGACCACCGCCACCGTCGAGCCCGGCTCGACCTTCGCGGCATGGAAGACAGAGCCGACCCCTGTAATCACCCCGCACCCGATCAACGCCGCCCGGTCCATCGGCATTTCCGGGTCGATCGCGCAGAGCGTGTTCTCGTGGACGAGGATCTGCTCGGCAAAGGAAGAGAGGTTGAGGAACTGGTTGACCTTTTCCTTGCCAATCGACAGGCGCGGCGCCTCCGTGGCCGGCCGCTTGAACTGCTCACCATTCACCGTGTGGCAGACCGACATGTGACCCGTCAGGCAGTATTCGCAGGTGCCGCAAAAAGGCGAGAGGATGGAGACAACATGATCGCCCGGCTTCACCGCCGAGACCATGGACCCGACCTGCTCGACGATGCCGGCACTTTCATGGCCAAGAATGACCGGCATCTCCGCCGGAAAGGCCCCATCCCAGAAGTGGACATCCGAATGGCAGACCCCAACGGCCTTCAGGCGCACCAGCACTTCGCGCGGCCCCGGCTTGGAGATCGAGACCTCTTCAATCGAGAGAGGCTTGTTTGCCTCCCGCATCACGGCAGCTTTCATCTTGGGTTTCCTCCTGTTTGTCGCTCTGACGGCGTTCAGGAGGAATGTGGATCAAGCACTCACGACTGACCAGAGGGGCCGCAAGGGAAACCTGATGGCCTATCCGAAAGGCTTATCAATCGACGGCGAGAGTGGACTAAACAGTCTGGGCCCCTCTTCCGTCATGTAGAGGCAATCTTCGAGGCGCACCCCGAACTCACCGAAAATGTAGATCCCCGGCTCGTTGGAAAAGCACATACC
>NZ_JBARZC010000235.1:0-3141 GCF_049649345.1 Henriciella sp.
CACCTTGCGCATGCGCGCTTTGACCTCGGCGATCCTGTTCTTCGTGCTGAATTTGATCGGTCTCGGTCTCGGGCCGCTCGTCGTCGGCATGCTGAGCGATGCGTTCACTGTCGCCGGCATGGCGAGCCCGCTCGGCACGGCAATGCTGATCTGCGGCGTGATCGCCGCCAGCGGCGCCTGCCTGCTCTATGTCCTCGCCGCGCGCACCGTGCGAGAAGACGTGGCATTGCTCGACGCTCCAGAGGCCAGCCTATGATCCGATCTCCCGCTACGGCCCTGCCCGTCATCCTTCTTGCCAGCGCCTGCGCGACAACGCCCGGCCAGCCGCCTTCGCCCTTGACCGTCGCGTCCACGCCGACCGGCGCGCAGGCCGCAGACGGACAGTCCATTTCGTGGCGCGAACACCTGATCGATGATGAAGGGGTCAATGGCGGCGTGCCGATCCGCGGCGGAGACGGGCTGGCCGTAGCTGATATCGACCGCGACGGGTTTCTGGACGTGATCTCTGTCCACGAGGATTCCAATCACCTTCGCATCGCCTTCGGCTCGGCTGATCCGGATGTCTGGGAGCTGGTGACCATCGGCGCGGGCGCGGAGGTCGGGGCGATTGAAGATGTCGCCATAGGCGACCTCAATGGCGATGGCTGGGCTGACCTCGTCGGGGCCTGCGAAGAGGCGCACCTCATTTATTTTCAGAACCCCGGTTCGGCGGCGCGCACCGAAGACTGGGCAAGCCTCATCCCGGACATCACGACCGGCCGCGGCTCCTGGCTGAGAGCCTTCATCGCCGATATCGACCAGGATGGCCGGATGGATGTGCTCGCGCCGAACAAGGGCTCGGCCGATATCATCGATCCGTCCGCCCGAACGTCTGACGGGCTTGCGACATCGCTGTTCACGATCACCGGCGACCCGCTAAAAAACGAGAGCTGGACCGAACAGGTCCTGTCTCGTGAGAATGTGCCGAACACGGCGATGCCGGTCGATATCGATGGCGATGGTGATCTTGATGTGCTCGCTGCGGCGCGCATCGATCTGACCATGACCCTGCTGGAAAATCTCGGCACCGACGAGACGGGAGAGGTCAGGATCCAGCCCCACCCTATCGTGATCGAAGCCGGCATGGACGTCCCGGAGGGCTGGCAGGGCCGGTCAAACGCTTTCCAGTCAACCTTCGCGGATCTCAATGGCGATGGACGCAAGGATCTTGTGGTCAGCGTCAGTGAGACCGTGCCCGGCGAGCCGGCCGGATCTGTCTTCGGCGGCCTCGGCTGGCTGAAACAGCCTGCGACTCTCTCCGAGCCTTGGACCTATTTTCGCATTGGCGACACCCTGCCTGACGTCACTGTGGGAATTGCCCTCACCGACATTGATGGCGACGGGGATCTGGACGCTGTGACGGGCGGGTATTCGGGCCTCAACATCATGACGGGAAGCTATTCAGGCGCCTCGCGCGATTATGACGAGCCCGGCGTCACCGCATCGGCGACGGTCGGCCGGATCGCCTGGTTCGAAAATCCGGGCGATGCCCGCAAGACCTGGCAGCGCCATGACGTCTCGCGCCGGGTGCGCGGCATGTATGACGGCTTCGTCCCGCTCGACATGGATGGTGACGGCGACACTGATCTTGTTTCGACGCGCGGCAATAGCGGCGAATATGACGGGGTGTTCTGGCTCGAGCAGGTGAGATCGCAAACCGCTCGGCCGGCTTTCACGCCAGCCCGCAGCCAAGAGAGCCGCGCCCTGCCCCTGCCCCCTTCGAACTGGGAGGCCCTCTACGAGGCAGGGACGACCTATATCGCGCCGAACAAGGCCGGAAAGGACTGAGAGAGGTGCGGCGGCGCGGGCCGCGTGCCGGCCCTACTCCTTGTCTTCAGCGCGCCTGGGCACCTCGATATTGAAGAACCACGCCTCGTCATTCTCGCGCAGGCCCTCAACCACGGTCTCATGAACCTCGAACATGCCGGGATAGGGATCGGTGGACGCCTTCGGCGTCTCTTCGATGTGGAGGTAGTTTTCCGCGTCACCATAGGAAAGCCAGGCCGGACCCTCCTCGCTCACCGGCTCGCCGGTTGCTGCAAAAGAGGTCCAGTAGTCCAGCAGCATCTCCGAAAGGGCGTCGTCCCCGGGTGCATCAGGGGTTGGCCAGGTCGCCGGTAGCTCATCGGCCTCTAGCGTGCCGAACACATAAGGCACCTCGCTGCCGTGGAAGGCACAAAGGTCCCTCTCGCGCGCGGAGGGATAGCAATGATCGAAGACGTATAGATAGGCAGGCTGGCCCGCGTCGCGCACCTTCCTGACAATCCGCTCGCCGGCCCAGCCGAAGATGCTGTCGCGCATCATTCCAAGGCTCGACTCGCGGATATCGTCTGACGGGTAAACGGCGATGATGTCGTCCGCGATGTCAGGATAGGATTTGGCGAGCGCGGCCTCATAGGCCTCTGCAGTCTCCGGCAAGGGCGGCAGCCACATGGCGTATGTGCGACCCTCGCCGCTGTTGAAGCCGGCGATGACAGGCACTTTCTGGTGCGCGCCGCTGTCGAACGCCTCGATCAGCTGTTCGGTCAGGAAGCGCCCGTCAATCGTGCCCTCGGCGGTAAATTGCTGAAGCGTCGAGCGGTTGATGAGGCTCTGCGCATCAGCCTCGCGCGCCGCTTCGATCGTCTCGTAGCCGAGCTTTTCGAGAAGCTCTGCACCCTTTTGCTCGGCCGGTGGCAAGCCATAAACAAATTGGTCCAGCGCTGAAAAAGTCCGGCTTCCGACGCTTTGCATGATGGCTTTGTCAAAGAGGCCCTCGGCGGCGGGGCTTGTGAGCAGATAGGCGACCGACAGCGCGCCTGCCGATTCACCCATGATGGTCACATTGCCCGCATCACCGCCGAATGCCTCGATATTCTCCTCCACCCATTCCAGCGCAGCGATCTGGTCCTGCAGGCCATAATTTCCGGAAACACCGTCCGGCGATTCTGCGCTGAGCCCGGGATGAGCAAGCCAGCCGAGCAAGCCGAGACGGTAATTGATCGACACGAAGACAATGCCGCGTTCGGCAAATTTCGTCCCGTCATATGTCGCAAACTCGGTTCCGCCGATGCGCAGCGATCCGCCATGGATCCAGATGATGACCGGCGCATCGGACGCGTC
>NZ_JBARZC010000236.1:0-1578 GCF_049649345.1 Henriciella sp.
CTTTAAGTCGAAGGCTACATCGGGATTGTCGGGAATCTGCTTCTTAATGTCATGAATCGCGGTATTGAACTGCCGTTTGTTGAGACCCAGCCGAGCTCTCGCCTGACTCGCGCTGGTCCCTATCTCCTTTCCTGTCCGCCAGGATTTAACTGGAGCCTTCCGAATCTTCCGAACCAGATTGATCCGCATTAATGGTGCCGCCGCAATCCCGAGGCCCTTACCCCCGACTGCCTCAGCCGCTAGCTCCGCGGCATCAGCGCCGGCAGACCGGGCCGCAGCACGACCACGTCCCTCAAACTCCTCGACTGCACCCTCGCGAGCCTCGACGCCGCCAAGATTCGCAACACCAGTTACAAGGTGCCGGCCCGCCGCTCGGCCAATAGGCGCGGCGGCTTCGGCGCCTTTGCCTCGGATCCAAGCCTTAAAGCGGTCGTACAGGCCGGGCTGCTCCGGTTGTCCATACTGCTCAAAGCATCTCAGATGGTTTGCCGTTCCTTCCGGCCAGTCCCTTACGCACTCTTCCAAAGTCGAGTGACTTCGGCCCGTCGGATCTCGAAGATTAATCGTGTCCCAGCCCATGCCGGCGTACAGATTCACCGAGTCCCGATAGCCTTCGGGGTCCCGCTGTAAAAAGAGCAATGACCCCGACGCGCCTGTCGTACCTGCAACACAACTTTCCTGATGCGATTCGCCAGCTTGCAGACGATTTTCAGGGTGCGAAACGCAGCTTGCCAAAAAAAAATCCCAGACGCGGTTTTCCAGATTGTGCGCGGGATCTCTAGACGCGCGATTGGCCTCGGCGGGCGAAATCCAAGAGACGATCCCGAGCAGCAGGACGGCTGCTAAGAAGAGCTGGCGCGGAGGCAGCATCGACGAAGAGTGTACCGTGTGGCCCTCAACGGGGCGATACTCATGCTCGTCGGCCAAGAATTTCGTCGAGCGTCTCTCGCTCTCGGCTACCGTGTAGGACGGCCTTCACGAGCGCCTCTTCGCCTTCGAACGAATAGTAGATGACATAGTCGGTCCGCAGGATCGGCACGCGGCGGAGGTTCCGGTAGTCCGGAAGCGTGCTCTCAGGAAAGAGGCCTATGCGGTTCCGAGCGCGTTTGAACTGCTTTAGGAAGTTGGCGAGCAGGTTCCGGTCGCCTTGTCGATACCTATCGCAAGCTGCCCTGACATCTTGCGCTGCCGGTTGCGTAATGCGAACGATGGCCACGGCGCCATCAGAGGGATGCGATCACCTCATCAATGTCAAGGATTTCCATATTGCCGGCGCGCAACTCAGCTTCCCTTTTGTCGAGAATCTCTTTGTGCCAGTCCGGCACGGGCCCGTTAAGCAGGCTCGCTTCGAGTTTCTCGATCAGCTCCAGCCGCTCTTCGGTGGTCATGGCCTCGATGTCGATGACAGGCGTGCTCACTGAACAACAATGCCGTTAGCGACCGGCGATGGCAATCGTCGAAGCCCATGAGCTCCACCAAAGGCCGCAGGAGCCGTGCAGACCCCGGACGGCCCAGCTGCGTCCAGGGCCGCCCTGATCGGGCCTCACGGTGGCGCATACAGCCCGCCAGAGGCCAGCC
>NZ_JBARZC010000237.1:0-2988 GCF_049649345.1 Henriciella sp.
GTCGAATTCCGCAAGCTCAATATTCCGACCACCCACCCGGAAAAGGGAATTCCATATTCCTCCCGCAAGCTTCACGAAGCGCTCGATGAGGGGGCCAAGCGGTTCGGCTGGGACAAGCGTTCCGCAGAGCCGCGCAAGACCCGTGACGGCGAGTGGCTGATCGGGATCGGCATGGCGACAGCCACTCGCGTCAACCAGCTGATGGAATCGCAGGCGCGCGTCACGCTCAATCCCGACGGCAAGGCAGTCGTCGAGACCGACATGACCGATATCGGTACCGGTACCTACGCCATCCTCACCCAGATTGCAGGCGACATGCTCGGCCTGCCAGCCGACAGGGTCGAAACCCGGCTTGGCGATACGGACTTTCCGCCCGCCTCCGGTTCCGGCGGGTCATTCGGCGCCAGTTCGAGCGGCTCGTCGGTCTTCCTGGCCTGCGACGATATTCGCAAACAGATCGCTGAAAAGCTCCAGGCCGATGAGGAAGACCTCGTCTTCCAGGATGGTGAGGTCAAAAACGGAGACGAGACCCACGCCTTGTCCGGCCTGCTGAATGGCGCGCCGATCATCGGCGAGGGTCATATCGTCCCCGGAGAGACCGGCGAAACGGTCAGCCAGGGCACGTACGGCTCGTTCTTCGCGGAAGTGGCCGTCAATGAAGTGACCGGCGAAACACGCGTGCGGCGCATGCTCGGCGTGTTCGATGCGGGCCGGATCCTGAATGAGAAAACGGCGACCTCGCAATGCTATGGCGGGCTCGTCTGGGGCATCGGCCTGGCGCTCACCGAAGAGCTCATGTTCGACGATCGCGACGGCCATATCGCCAATCGCGACCTTGCCGAATACCATGTGCCGGTCAATCTCGACGTGCCTGCAATCGACGTTCACCTCCTGCCTGAACGCGACCCGTGGGCCTCCCCCATTCAGGCCAAGGGGATAGGCGAGCTCAGCATTTGTGGGGCGGCCGCTGCGATCACCAATGCAATGTATAATGCGACAGGCGTGCGCTTCCGCGATTACCCGGCGACTCTCGACAAGGTCATCAGCGCGATCTGATCGCGCGGGCCGTGTCGAGGCGGTGAGCCTCGCTCAGCCCTCCTGTGTAAGGATGTCCAGCACGCTCTGTCCGATCGACTGGCGGGTCTCGTCATAGCCCTCCCAGGGATCGGTTTTCAGGCGGCTGAGGCGCGCGAAGATATTCGACAATGTATAGGTGTTGGCGGCGTCCAGGCCGGAGAGTTCATCCCAGCGGACCGGCACAGCAATCGGCGCGCCCGGCCTTGCCCGCAGCGAATAGGGGCAGACGGCCGTTGCGCCTCTCTCATTGCGTAGCCAGTCGATAAAAATCTTGCCCTTGCGCTTGGCTTTGGAGGCTTCGGCGACATAGCGGTCCGGCGCTGCAGCGGCGAGTTGGCGGGCCAGCCCGCGTGCAGCGGCCTTGACGTCCGCCCAGTCTCGCCGGCGCTCAAGCGGGGCGACGACATGCACGCCCTTGCCGCCTGTCACCAGCGCAAATGATTTGAGCCCAGCGCTTCCAAGCACGTCGCGCACTTCCACGGCGGCGTCCTTTACAGTGGCGAAATCCATGCCCTCATCGGGGTCGAGGTCGATCACCAGCCGGTCGGGCCGCTCCAGCCTGTCTGTCCGCGAGCCCCAGATATGAAGCTCCAGCGCGCCGATCTGCGCTGCGGAGACGAGCGCCTCGGCCGAATTGAGGACGAGATAGCTCGCCTTGCCGCCATCCTTTTCCTTGATCTCAGCCTCACCGATCGTATCGGGGATGGAGTCGGTATGGTGCTTCTGGAAAAAGCATTTCCCGCCAGCGCCTGACGGGCAGCGCACAAGGCTTACCGGCCGGTCCTTGATGTGCGGCAGAAGGCGAGGGGCGATGCGCGCGAGGTATTCGGCAATCTCGCGCTTGGTGGCGCCCTGTTCTTCATAGACAACGCGGTCAGGGTGGCTGATGCGGATGCCGAGCACCGTGCCGTCATTCTCCTTTGACTCTTCGGCCTCGGCCGCCTTTTCCGAGGTGGTTGTCACCTGGCCGGCCTCCTTGTCTTCGCGCAGGGCCTGGAAGCTTGGATGACGCAGCAGGCCGTCAGGTGTGCGCTCTGTATAAGCGATATCGCCGACGAGTTTCGGGGTGAGCCAGACTGCGCCGCGTTTGGCGTCGGCCGGCAAGTCCTCGAAGGGCGGCGTCTTGCGCTCCAGCCGGGACATTTTGCCGGCAAGCTTATCCATCAGCGCTTCATCAAAGCCTGTCCCGACGCGCCCGCGATAGAGCAGCTTGCCATCTTCATATTCGCCGAGCAGGAGCGAGGCGAAGGGGCGGCCGCGCTTGTCGGATTTGCGGTAACCGCCGATTACGAATTCGTCTCGGCCAACGCATTTGGCCTTGATCCAGCTCGCGCCGCGCCCGGACACGTATTTGGCCGAGACCTTTTTCGAGATTATGCCTTCCAGCCCCATCCCGCAGGCCTTGCCGATGACCGTTTCGCCCTTGCCTGCGATATGGTCGGAAAAGAAGATCGTGTCGTCCTGGCCCGGCAGGATATTCGCGAGCGCCGCTTTGCGATCACTCAGCGGTTTCTTGCGCATGTCCTTGCCGTCAAGCGAGAGGAGATCGAAGGCGTAATAGGCAAGGCGCGCATCGGCCCCATCATTCGTCGCCGCCTGCAGAGATGCAAAGTGGCTGTGGCCGCGATCGTCGAGCGCAACCAGTTCGCCATCGATTGCGGCGGATTTGACATCGAGGCTGGCGAGCGCTGTGGCGACTGCCGGATAGCGCTCCGTCCAGTCCTTGCCATTGCGTGTCATGAGCCGCACCTGATGGCCGGCGACCAGCGCCTGCATGCGGTAGCCGTCAAATTTGAGCTCATGAATCCAGTCCTCGCCTTCGGGCGGGTCCTCGCGCAGCGTGGCCAGCTGCGGCTTTACGAAATCGGGAAAATCCGGCTTTTCGTCTTCGCCCAGTACGCCGGACTTGCC
>NZ_JBARZC010000238.1:0-5685 GCF_049649345.1 Henriciella sp.
AATAGATCTGCCAGCCCATCACCGGTAAAGCGACAAAAACGCCGGCGAACAGCGCAAGCTTCAGCTGGACGAAGAAGACTTCGAGCGGCTGGGTGTAGATCAGATTGAACTGGGTATCGCCGCGTTCGACTTCGGCGACCCTGACAAGCGGCTCCAGCAGCCAGTTATAGAGCGGTTTTGCCGCGAAGAAGCAGACAATGCTCGCTACTGCCAAAGCGACGATGGACCAGATGAGGCGCGACCGCAGCTCGACAAGATGCTCAAGCAGAGGCGCGCGTGAGGCCTCCATCTCGTCCTCATCATCTGTGATATCGGGACGCTCATCGGCCGGAAGATCCCTGGTCATGACTTGGCAGCCTTCGGCGCGGTTTCCGGCTCTGGCTCCGCCTCCGATGATCCGGCCTCGGGCTCTTTCGGGCCGGCTTTATCGGCCGGTGCATCCTTCGTCTCGTCAGAATTAGCGCTCGGCTCCGGCTCAGCGTTCGAGGCCGGCAATGGGCTTTCCATCATGACCTGACGGTTGATGTCGGCTTCGGTTTTCTTGAGGTCATCGACAGCCTGTGTCAGCGCATTCTCACGGCGCAGATCCTCGATTTCCTTGCGCAGCTCGTCGAGTTCGGCCTGTTTGGCGATGTCGTCAAAGGCTGCCTGGAATTCGCGCGCCATGGCTTTCCCCTTGGCCACGAACTGGCCAAGCTTGCGCATCATCAGCGGCAAGTCCTTTGGGCCGACAACGATCAGGGCAACTGTCGCGATCAGCAGGAATTCAGTAAGTCCGAATTGCGGAAGCATTAATCAGCCGGCCTCCCTCGCCAAATCAGCTGGAGGTTTTCGACTTTTCCTTCTCAGGCGTGATGTTCACCATCTTGTCGTCTTCGAGCGAGGAGGTTTTCTTCTTCTCGGCGTCATCTTCGTCTTCGTCATTCAGCCCCTTGCGGAAGCTGCGCACGCCTTTGGCCATGTCGCCCATGATCGAGGAAATGCGTCCGCGCCCGCCAAATAGAAGAAGGGCCACGATAAGTACGATAAGAAGCTGCATCCAGCTTGGGGCCATGACTAGTCTCCGGATCTGTTGGCCGAACCATTAGCGCCAATACATGACAGTCTCAATGGTTTGCAGTCAGAGCCTAATCTTCCTCGGCCTCACCGTCCATGAAATCTGTGACAAAAGATCGGTCTTCGGCCTCGACTTGAGGCATAGCATCCATGTCGGCGATCGGCATGTCGACGTCTGACGGGTCGAAATCGTCCGGCACGGTATCAGACAAGAGGCCGCCAGCCTCAAGTTCGGCGCGGCCTGGCAATACCTCCAGGCTTTCAAGTCCGAAATGCTCCAGGAAGTCATCGGTCGTGCCGTAGGTAACAGGCCGCCCCGGCGTCTTGCGCCGGCCCTTGATGCGCACCCAACCCGCTTCCATCAGCTGGTCGATCGTGCCTTTGGAGACAGCCACGCCGCGAACCGCTTCGATCTCCGCGCGCGTTACGGGCTGGCCATAAGCAATAATGGCTAGCGTTTCGAGCGCTGCCTGAGACAGTTTCTTCTGCTCATGGCGTTCTTCCACAAAGAGGTAGGAGAGATCTTCGGCAGTCTGGAAGCGCCATTTGCCGGCCACTTCGATCAGGTTCACCCCGCGATTGGCGTAGGCTGCCTTGAGCGACATCAGCACCTGGGCTGCATCAGCTTCCTGCGGCAGGACTTCCGCGATCTGCTCGGCAGACAGCGGTTCACCGGCAGCAAACAGAATGGCTTCGGCCCGGCGCAACGCTTCTGAGCTTGCATCGATGCCGACATCATTGGCATCAGACAGCGCTTCTGCCGACCGCCGATAGGCGAAGGAAAGCTGTTTGACGGCGTTCCGGACGTCTTCAGGCTCGTCATCCATGTGGTCAGTCTTCAATTGAGGTATCGCGTTCATGCGGTATGCCCTCCCGTTTCTTCCCGGTTGCCGCGTAGATAAAGCGGCGAAAAATGCTGGTCCTGACGCAGTTCAACATCGCCGTCCCGGGCGAGTTCCAAGGCTGCAGAAAAGACGCTGGCGGTGACAGAGCGCGGCGGAATATCGCCTGCGATATCGGTCATTCTGGCGCGAAGCTGATCAAGGCTCGCCCAATCATCAATCAATTTTGACAGGCTCTTCAGCGAATCGCGCGCATTTTCGAGCGGCAGGACGAACTGGTGCTCGATCTTGTGCGGCGCAGCCTCCTCGCGGCGCTGGCGGATAGACCCGAAGGCCTGCATCAGGTGCCAGAGCGTTGTGTCATATTCGGTTTGCTTGATCACCCGCGGCTTTTCAGGCGCGCCGCGGACAAAGACATCGCGGTCGAGATGAGCAAGATCCATGAGCTGGTCTGCCGCTTCGCGCATCGCATCGAGGCGTTTGAGGCGGAAAGCGAGCCGGGCGGCCATTTCCTCGCCGTCAATCTCGTCATTGGCGGCCTTTTCCGGCTTCGGCAGCAGCAGGCGCGACTTCATGAAAGCCAGCCAGGCCGCCATCAGCAGATAGTCGGCGG
This sequence comes from Henriciella sp., assembly GCF_049649345.1. Classification (GTDB taxonomy): domain Bacteria; phylum Pseudomonadota; class Alphaproteobacteria; order Caulobacterales; family Hyphomonadaceae; genus Henriciella. The sequence continues at coordinate 2,512 of NZ_JBARZC010000238.1, forward strand.
CGAGGTCGATCCGGTTTGATTTCGCCGCTTCGATGAAGCCTATATACTGGTTCGCAAGCTCCAGCATGGAGACCTTGAGCAGGTCGACTTTCTGCTTGCGGGCAAGGTCGAGCAGGAGATGGAGCGGGCCCTCATAGCCCTCCAGATCGACCGAGAACATGTCCTCGGCTTCGATATCCTCGCGTTCGACGAGCTCGTTTGAGACCAGTTCAAGGCTCATGCGTGCATGGCTCCCACATTCGGAATCAGCGACCTAAATCGCTCCCAGCCCGCCTCGACATCAAACGCCTTGGCGCGCTTCGATGCGGCTTCGGCAGCCTCTGCCCGCGCAAGGGCCTTGCCGGAAAGCTGAGGCGCCGCTTCGGCCACTTCGGTCATCTCGGCCAGAATGTCATCGGCCTCGGTCAGGAAGCCTGAACAATGCAAAAGCACGTCGCAGCCAGCTTCGATGGAAGCATTGGCGCGATCTGTGAGAGAGCCCCCCAGGGCCTTCATGCCGAGATCATCCGTCATAAGCAGGCCATCAAACCCGATTCGGCCTCGAATGACCTCCTGAATCATCGTTGGCGAGACGGTCGCTGCCTTGCCGGCATCGAAATGGTCATAGGCAATGTGCGCCGTCATCGCCATCGGCGCGTCCTTGACGTGTGCGAAAGCGGCGAAGTCAGACGAGAGCTCATTATCGCCGGCGGTGACGCGCGGAAGCTCAAGATGACTGTCAGCCATCGACCGGCCATGCCCCGGAATATGTTTGATCACACCTGCGACACCGCCATCCTCAAGACCTTTGAGCGCGGCGAGCGCCAATTGTCCGACCTTGTCGGGATCGGTGCCATAAGCCCGGTCACCAATCACATCATGAGCGCCTGGTTGAGGCAGGTCGCACACAGGCGCGCAATCGGCATGAATTCCCATGCCCGCAAGTTCGTCCGCCATCAGCCGATGGCCGAGCCAGATCGCCTCCAGCCCTTTTTCCGGGTCCCCATCATAGAGATCGCCATAGACGTGGCCTGCGGGAAAGAGCGGCCATTCCGGCGCTTTCAGGCGCGCGACCCGGCCGCCCTCCTGGTCGATAAAGATCAGGATGTCGCGGCCGACAGCTGTCCAGATGTCCTGAACAAGCTGGCTGACCTGTGCCTTTGCAAGACACGAGCGGCCCATCAGGATCACACCCCATGGCTTGTGCTCAGCCAACAGCGCTGCTTCGTCGCGCAGCAGGTTCGGCCCTGCGACGCTGAGGATGCAGGCCTTGTTATTCATGCGGTCTCGCGAACGACGATACAGTCAGCGCCTTCAGCTTTGAGGGCGTCGCAGAACTCGGACGCAGAATCGCGCGAACCGAAGGCGCCAGCCCGCAGCCGGTAGAAAACGCCTTTTGCACCAAGGTCTGCCCGCTCAATCGACATGCTGGCTCCTTCGAAAATATCGGGATTGGTTCGCCGTGCCTTCGCCCAGGCATCTGTCGCGGCCTGCTCACTTCTGAGCGCTGATATCTGGACAAGATATTCCCCGCCACGCGTATAGGCAAAGCGATATGTCGGTTGAGATGCAGTGCGCTCCGGCGCAGGCGGTGTCGCTGCGGCGATCTCGACCGGCGCTGGCGTTTCCAATTGCGGGCGCTGCTCGGCTTCAACAGGGTCCGCCGCACCACTGGTTTCGGGCTTTGGTGCTGCGGCCTCTTCCGGCTTGGAACCTGGTTCTGTCTGACCTGTGGGCCGCAAATCCATGGGCGGTCCGCCGCGCAGATAGGCGTCACCCTTGCTTGCAACCTGCGTCGGTTCGGGGCGACGCGAGCTGCCATCCATTGCATCATAGAGCCTGCGATCAAGGTCCTCGATCTGGATACCGCCGCGATCATCTGGCACGCGCTTATAAGGCTGCGCTTCGGCGACCACCATTGGCAATGCGCCATCTGTCGGACGCACGCCCTGGCGGTACGTGTTCCACACAACGGCGCCAAACACGATCAGCACACCAATGGCGAGCGACAGGATCAGCGGTCCTCTGGCGGAATCATCATCACGGATATCGAAGCCCCGATACTCTTCTTCGTATGGGCCCAAATCCTGGTTTCGGTTACGATTGCTCATTCTGGTCATCTGCCCCTGATGAAACTGACTTTGGTTAAGATTAGGGCGGCTTTCGTTAACGATCGTTGAATCAAGGCGAAGTCAGGCTGTGAACGCTGCTTCAGATCATGCTTTCAAGGTTGAAGACCTTTCGGTGCAGATCGATCGCATAATTGTCTGTCATGCCCGCAATATAGTCGCAGACAAGCCGCGCGCGCCGCTCTTTCGGGGCCTGCTCGGCATCCTGGCGCAAGGGCGGCGGCAAGATGTCCGGCTCTTCCAGGAAGAGCTCGAACAGCTCCTTCAGCACACGTTTCGCCTGGCTGCGCATGCGGTTCACCTTGTAATGCTTGTACATGCGCTCGAACAAGAAGGCGCGCAGCGCTCGCTGCTGGGCTTCGAACTGGTCTGAGAACGCAACAAGCGGCTGCGGCAGCGCCCTGACATCGGCGGCAGATTTCGGATCATAATCCTCAACCCGCCGCTGGGTTTCATCGATGAGATCATCGATCCACAGCCCGATCAGGCGCCGAACTGCTTCATAGACAGTTCTTTGCGTGTCGAGGACCGGATGCTCGTCTCGCACCGCCCGGAAGACATCGCCGACGAGCGGAATGTCGAGCATGTCATCGATCGCGAAGAGACCGGCGGCGATCCCGTCATCAATATCGTGATTATTATAGGCAATATCGTCTGCCAACGCCGCGATCTGTGCCTCCGGTCCGGCATATTGGTCCAGCTCAAGTTTTTCGAGATGCGGGAAGTCCCGAAAGGCGGCCGGCAGGGATGAAACGGAATTATCCGACGTCACCAGCGGCCCGTTATGCTTCACCAGTCCTTCCAGCATTTCCCAGGTGAGGTTCAGGCCATCGAACGTCGGATATCTCTGCTCAAGCCGGGTCACGACGCGCAGGGTCTGCGCATTGTGATCGAAGCCCTCATAATCCTGCATACTAGCATCCAGCTGATCCTCGCCGGCATGGCCGAACGGTGGATGGCCAAGATCGTGCGCGAGCGCCATCGCTTCAGCGAGGTCTTCGTCGACGCCCAGACGACGCGCGACCGAGCGCGCGATCTGCGCCACTTCGAGCGAATGGGTCAGCCG
>NZ_JBARZC010000239.1:0-2128 GCF_049649345.1 Henriciella sp.
AACTTTCTCTTCGCCTCTGCCATGGCGCTCCCTGCCGCTGCCGGCCGCCATGATTGCAACGCATGTCAGGCGAGAGCAAGCGTCCACCCCATCGACTTCCCCGCTCCGCGCGCTCACATTGGCACGATGAGCCAAGCCATCATCACGCCGCAGCAAATGTATGATGCCGAACAGGCGCTCTTCGATGCCGGCACAGACAGTTTCGACCTCATGGAGGTTGCGGGCCGCGCGGTCGGGCGCCATTGCCACGAGGCTTTTCCGGATGGCGACATCGCTGTGCTCTGCGGGACGGGCGGCAATGGCGGGGACGGGTTCGTTGCAGCCGACGAGCTGCGCCGGCACGGGCGCACGGTGCGCGTTTATTCGATGAACCCGGTGGGCGAGCTTTCCGGGGATGTCGCGAAAGCTACAACGCTCTGGGGCGGCGAGGTAGAGCTGCTCGACGAGGCCCTCTCCGACCCTTCCTCCATCACGCTCGACGCTCTCTTCGGAGGTGGCCTCTCGCGCCCGCTCGAAGGCACCCTGGCAAGCCTCACAGCCCGGACCGGAAAGATCGTCAGCGTCGATGTCCCTTCAGGTCTCGACGGGCAGAGCGCAAGGCCGGTCGGGCCCTGTTTCAGCGCAGACCTCACCGTCACATTTGCCGCCTATCGCTACGCCCATATCCTCTCGCCGGGGCGCAGGCTGTGCGGCCGTGTCATTGTCGAGGATATTGGCGTGCCCGTGCCGCGTGATGTGGTCGAGCTTGGCCCGGACATCCGGGCGGGAGACGCACGCGGCTCCAGCCATGCCGCTCCGATAAAAACGTTAAGTGACAATGACTTGGTGGACAGTGCGGATAATCTGATCGAGGCGGCGCGCACGCAGGCCACAGCTGAGACTTGCCTCCTGATCGTGCGCGGTGAGGAGACCCTCATCGCCGGCCCGGACGGGCGCTGCGCCGTTCATCCGGGCACGATATCCCACGCCATCACCGACGCGCAGATCGAGGCGCAAATAAGCGCGCTCCGCTCAGATGACTGGCCGGCTTTCGAGGCGGCCTGCGCGGCGCTCTGGTCAACACTTACCCAAGCGTAACCCGCCTCCTCTTGCTCCCCTCGCGCGATAATGACAGAAATTATTCGCGTCTCAGGGGTATTTGCAGAATGAGTGAAGATAGCTTGTCCGTCGTCGAAGCCTTCAATCAGCGCTATCGCAGCGCCTGGGGCTCGGACGAAATTCTCGATCTTTATTGCGATGATGGCGTCATGGTCGCCGAGGTCACGGCGATCGGAAAGCCAGCCATTGGCGACCTCCTGAAAGCCATCTTCTCACAGGGCTGGACGCTGCAGGAGGTGCGCACCGTCTACCAGAAGAAGCAGGGCGACATGATCCTCACCACGGTCGAATACACCGCTGAATCCGATGGTCAGACCAGCAAAGCCACCGCCACACAGGTGCTGGTGAATGATGGCGGCACGTGGAAGACGGCAATGCATACGAATGCTTGAGCCTTTGCAAAAACCGATCATCCCGGCGCAGGCCGGGATTTCCTGCAGCAAGTCTCCCACCTAATGTCCCGCGGCCCCGGCCTTCGCCGGGGAGATCGGGGATCTGTCTTTTTGCGTTCAGGCCAAAACAAAAGGTCGCTCCCGACGAAGCGGCCTTCTAGATTATTGCGCGACACAAAAAAGCCTCAGCTCTCCTCCGCAATCTTCTCATGCAGCCAGGCCGCATGCCTTGGCGCTTTCTTCGTGCGCGACCACTCGTCCAGCATGTCATAGGCGACCGATTTCAGCTCGCTCATCTGCTCGGGCGTGCCGATATTGCAGGCGAGTTCGAGGCGGTGCCCGTTCGGGTCGAAGAAATAGATCGACTTGAAGATGCCGTGATGGGTCGGCCCGATGACGTCCAGCCCGCGGCTCTCGGCGCGCGCCTTGGCGTTCATCAGATCGTCCATCGTCTCGACCTTGAAGGCGATATGCTGGACCCATTCGGGCGTATTGCGGTCGCGGTCCATGTCGGGCTTGGTCGGCAGCTCGAAAAAGGCGAGCACATTGCCATTCCCGGCATCGAGGAAGACGTGCATGTACGGGTCCGGCGCGCCGGTCGAGGGCACCTTGTCTTCTGCAATGGCGAGCTGGAAATC
>NZ_JBARZC010000240.1:0-3325 GCF_049649345.1 Henriciella sp.
GACAAGAGTAAGGCGCTCGCCTGTCAGACGAAAGTCAAAATGACTTAATTCGCTGCGTATAACAGGTCGCGCTTCTGGAAGTAGGCATCGATGGCACGCGCAACGGCGGCAGCGGTTTTCGACTGGCCTGAAGCCGAACTCAGCCGCACCACATCACTGCGATTTGTCAGAAAGCCGATCTCGAGCAGGACAGCCGGCACATCCGGCGCCAGCAGCACGAAAAAGTTCTCCTGCCTGTGGCTGTTGCGCACGATCGGGCCTGCTGCGGCAAGCTCAGGAATGAGCAGTCCGGCGAAGATCGAGGAATTGGACTTGGTTTCGCGCTTGATGAGGTCTGCCAGAATGCCCGAGACTTCCAGCGGTGTGCCATCCTCGATCGGAAGGTCCCAGCCATTCGTCTTCGCCGTGCCATCGACACGCCGCTCCCCGCGGGAGGATAGTGTGTAGACCGAAGCGCCGGACACGCCTGAATTGCCTGCCGCATCTGCGTGCACCGAAATGAACAGGTCCGCGCCCCAGTCGCGCGCCATCGAGACCCGGTCCTCGTGATCGACATAGACGTCGGTCTCGCGCGTCAGATGCACCTTGTAGCGCGGGTTCTTTGCCAGAATCTCCTTCAGCTTCAATGACGTGTCGAGCACGATCGCCTTTTCCCGCTTCTGGGTGTGGCTTGAAGCGCCTGGATCCTTACCGCCATGGCCCGGATCGATCACGATGACGTATTGGTCGGGCCGCGCGGCACTGAAATCGCCGCTCATGCCCCCCTGCCCCCGCTTTGCAGCCATCGAGGCGACAAATGCCTGACGGTCTTCGAGGTCCTGAGCGGCCGCCCTATCAAAACGCACTGGCGCGACACGGACGAGATCAATGACCAGCCGGTGCTGGCGTTGAACCGTGGTCGGCGCGAGATCGAGGGCGCGCGACACCATCATCGGCGTCGTAAGATTGAATATCACCTCGCCGTCGCGAATTTCATAAGATTCCACTGCCCCGCCAGGCGGAGGTGTATCGGCGTCAGACAGGACAATTGAGTGCGGCAGCATGACGGCCACTTTGCGCGATCCAGCGTCCTCCGCGACAAAGCTCTCATGCGGCACATCAGCGTCCGCCACGAGCGTGATTCGGGTATGCTCGGTATCGCCTGTCACTGTGATGGCGCTTACATTGCCGGCAAGGGCGACCGGCGCTGCAATCAAAACAGCGACAACGACAAAAATATATCGAAGGCTCAGACTCACCTGATCACCCTATCCATTCAGTTCCCACACCGATAGCTGATCGCATAGTTAAGATTAATCGCGTATTTACCAGCAGCTCAGCGACTGTATTTTTTGAATTTGTGACATTTTGTTCTTTTCTTCTGAACCGGCTTTGGGCATGTTCAGGGAACCCCGGCTAACCGGGAGAAGCTAATCCCCGACAGGCGCGTGATCGAGCGTGATACCTCGCAGGCTGCCAGGTCGGAAACGGATACACAATTTAATGTCTCTAATGGCTCACATACATGCACACGATATAGCGCCACATGGCGCGCGGTGCGCTCTGGCCTTGAGACCCCCCAGAAACAATCCTGGCGTCTGCCGCAGAACCACTCTCCACCGAAGGTGGGCCGCGCCGCCAGTCTACAAGGCGAAAGCATATGAGCAAATTGATGCTAATCGATGCCGTTCACCCGGAAGAAACCCGGGTAGCGCTCGTTTCGAACGGTCAGGTCGATGACTTTGATTTCGAGACAACAGGCAAGGAACAACTAAGAGGCAATATCTACCTGGCGAAAGTCACTCGGGTAGAACCCTCCCTTCAGGCCTGCTTTGTTGAATATGGCGGCAACCGTCACGGGTTCCTCGCCTTCAGCGAAATCCACCCTGACTATTACCAGCTTCCCCAGGAAGACCGCGAGGCGCTGCTTGAAGATGCCGCGCGCGCCGCATCCGAGGCATCCGACGATGATCTCAACGCCGATGATCCCGATGAGGATATGGAAGGCGGCAAGGCGATCATGGGGGCCGCTGACGATGACGACGCAGACGGCGAAGACGATGACAGCGGTGATTCTGCAGAAAAACCCGCCCGCAGGAAAAAGCCAAGCAACACTCTGAAACGCTACAAGATCCAGGAAGTGATCCGCCGCCGGCAGGTGATGCTAGTCCAGGTCGTCAAGGAAGAGCGCGGCAACAAGGGCGCGGCGCTGACCACTTTCCTCTCGCTCGCGGGCCGCTACAGCGTTCTCATGCCGAACACCCCGCGCGGCGGAGGCATCTCCCGCAAGATTGCCAGCGGCGCTGACCGCAAGCGCCTCAAGGACATCATGTCGAGCCTCGATGTGCCGAACGGCATGGGCCTGATCGTGCGTACAGCCGGCGCGAAACGGACCAAGACCGATATCCGCCGCGACTACGAATATCTCCAGAAGCTCTGGGACAATATCCGCTCAAAGACACTCGAATCGATCGCCCCGTGTATGATCCACGAAGAAGGCGGTCTGGTTCACCGCGCCATGCGCGACATGTTCGACAAGGACATCGAGGAAGTCATCATCCAGGGCCAGCCTGCCTATCGTGAGGCCAAGGATCTCTCCAAGATGATCATGCCGACACAGGCCCGGAAGGTGAAGCAGTGGAAATCCAAGACCCCGCTATTCGTCTCCGAGAGCGTCGAGGACCAGCTCGATTCGATCTTCTCGCCTGTCGTCCAGATGAAATCGGGCGGCTATCTGGTCATCAACCAGACGGAAGCCCTCGTTGCGATTGACGTGAACTCGGGCAAATCGACCCGCGAACGCAATATCGAACAGACTGCCCTTCGCACAAATCTGGAAGCAGCCGAAGAAGCCTGCCGGCAGATGCGCCTGCGCGATCTTGCCGGCCTTGTCGTGATCGACTTCATCGACATGGAGGAGAACAAGAACAACCGCGCCGTCGAAAAGAAGCTGAAGGATTGCCTCAAGATTGACCGGGCGCGTGTTCAGTGCGGAAAGATCTCGCAATTCGGCCTGATGGAAATCTCCCGTCAGCGCCGCCGCGCGGGTGTCCTGCAGGCGACGTCTGACCCTTGCGATGCGTGTAATGGCACTGGCCGGCGCCGCTCTGTCCCGTCTGCCGCGCTGCAATTGCTGCGGGCGCTCGAAGCCCGCGCCTCGGGCGGCGGCCTGGCGGCGATCACCGTACACGCGCCGACCGAAGTCGCGCTCTACCTGCTCAACCGCAAACGCGAAGCGGTGACCGAGATTGAGGACGTAGCCGGATTTGCGATCTCCGTCCGCTCATCGGATGAATTGATGCCCGGCGACTTCAAGATCGATGCGGAGAAAGATCCGAACCAGAAG
>NZ_JBARZC010000241.1:0-2702 GCF_049649345.1 Henriciella sp.
GGACGAGGACGCGCCGCCGGAGCCCTAATCCTTCGATTTATGGTCCAGGCGGGCGGCGTTCGCCTCCCAGTTCTGCCCATCAAATGTGTCGATCTGCGCATCGAGCGTTTCCCAGGCGTCGAGGCAGCGCCAGGTGATGCCAAACCCGTCCGGGTTTGAGCGCGGAACGTAGAAGCTCTTGATGCCGCAAATACTGCAGAACAGATGGCGGGCGCGGCCTGTGTTGAAGCGGTACTCGATCAGATGGTTTTCGCCCTTCAGAAGCCGGAACCGGCTTGCCGGCACGATGATGTGATCATTGCCGCTCATCGCGCAGATCGAGCAGTTGCAGTCTTCCACCTCGACATGACGGGGCAGATCGGCCTCGAAGCGGATAGCCTGGCAATGGCAGCCGCCCTGGCGCACTGTGAAGCCGCCGGCCAATCTAGCTCACCCAGACCGGTGCACGCTTGCCGGTCCACGGCGCGGCGCGCTCGATCTGGCCAGCGATAGAGTAGAGCAAATCCTCACGTCCGAGCTTAGCGCCGAACATCATGCCGAGCGGCAGGCCGTCTTTCGTCATGTGCAGCGGCAGGGATATGGCTGGCCATCCGGTCTGGTTGAAGACCGGGCACCAGGGCGCAAAGCTCGATATGTCCTCGCCATATTTTCCGAAGTCAGCCGGGTTGAGACCCAGCACGCCAAGCTCGACAGGCGGCCGCGACAGGGTCGGGGCGAGCAGGAGGTCATAACCACCCTCATCCATGAACATTTCCAGCGTGTAGGCGGCATTCAGGAAGGCATTATTGGTCTTCACAAGTTCCGACATCGGGATCGTCCGGCCAAGTTCTATAAAGCGCAGGCTGACGGGTTCGAAATCGTCAGGCCCGGTCTTGCGGCCGAAATACGCCTCGCGTTCGTCTGCAACAGCGGCCATGAAGGAGGAGACCATCACCATCATGCCCTTGCCGAGCGCGTCACCATCGAGCTGGGGCGTGGCTTCTTCGACCGTGTGGCCAAGCTCTGAGAGCAGCGCGGCGATGCGCTCAAGCCCGGCCTGGGCTTCCGGGTCCGGCGTGACGCCATTCGGGGCAACAGGCCAGAGCGCGATCTTGAGCGGCTTTGGGTCCGTCTGCGCGGCCTTGAGGAAGCTTGTCGGCGGCGGCGGCGCGATATAGCGGCCCCCCGGCTCTTGGCCGTGGGTTGCATCAAGCAGTGCGGCGCTGTCGCGGACCGAATGGGATACGCAGTGATTGGTCGAAAGCCCGAACCAGTTCTCGCTGATCGGCGGGCCCATCGGCACGCGGCCGCGCGAAGGTTTGAGGCCGACAAGACCGGTACAGGCGGCCGGAATGCGGATCGAGCCGCCGCCATCGCTTGCATGTGCCATCGGGATGACACCGGAGGCAACGCAGGCTGACGCGCCGCCGGATGAGCCGCCAGAGGTATGGTTCGGGTTCCAAGGATTGCGGGTCTGGCCGTAGAGCTCGCTTTCGGTCGACGTGGTCAGGCCGAATTCGGGGCTGGTCGTCTGCGCGAAGATGACGAGGCCTGCCTTCATGTAGCGCTCGGCAAGCGTCGCGCTTTCTGTTGCGATATTGTCCTTGAAGGCGTTTGACCCGTTGGTCATCGGCAGGCCCTTGATCTTCACACCGAGATCCTTGGTCGCGAACGGGACGCCTGCAAACGGGCCGTCGCCGACACCGGCCCTGAGCTGCTCGCGCGCCGGGCCTTCGAATATGCGAGAGAAGCAGTTCAGCTCGTGTTGCGCTTTCGACGCGCTTTCCAATGCAGCATCCAGCAACTCAGCCGGGGAGACCTGTTTTTTCCTGACCATTTCAGCCAACGCTGTTGCGTCGTGATCGCCTAAATCCTTCATCGCTGTCTCCTCCCATGTTTCTTGTCACGCACACTGTGGCCGATGATATCAATGAGGGAAAGGAGGGACCCGACATCTCGGGCCGGGATCAACTGTCTTCCCTCAATATATTCGCGATAGCGGCATGCTTGTCATTCCGGAATTTCTGGTGCTTGCCCTGATGACTGTATGGCTCGTGCGCACCTATTTCAGGCGAGGTAGACCGACTGCCGCAAAAGCGCCGAGGCCTGCTCTTTAAAGGCCCACCTCATTCACATTCGGTCGCGTTGACCCTTGCCGCCGCGGGCGCTCATGCCTCATCGAGCAGCCGATGCATCTCCTCGTCCGACCAGCCGAAATGGTGGCCGAGCTCGTGGATCACGACATGTTCGATGAGTTCGCTCAGCGTCACGTCTGGCCGCGTCCTGATTTCTGCGAGAAGCGGCAGGCGGTAGAGGAAGATGCGGGCAGTCTCCGGTTGCGGAAAACTGACGCTGTCATGGATGAGCGGGATGCCCTGATAGAGGCCCGTCAGCTCCAGCGGGTCGGCAATGCCGAAATCGTCAAGAATGTCCTGTTCGGCGATATCCTGCACATGGATCACGATCCGCCCCGCCGCATGCCGGAAGGCGTCAGGCAGGCCGTCATACGCGGCCTCCGCCATGGTCTGGAAGGTCTCGAGATCAGGACCGGGCGGCGCAGCGCTCACACTCAGCCTTCGCTGGTCCAGTGCGAGATATAGCTGTTCAGGATTTCCTGGAAGCGCGCGATGTCGCCTGGATCGAACTGCGCTTCGGCCGACAGGTCGATCACATAGTCGATACCCACAGCATCGCTCTGGCCATCGTCCGACGGGATGATGAAG
>NZ_JBARZC010000242.1:0-10475 GCF_049649345.1 Henriciella sp.
GCAGAGAGCGCCGCCCAGGTCGAGGAAATCCTCGTGCGGCTCGCGACCCGGCGCGGGCCAGTGTCCGATCGCCTGAACGAGGCGGCCGGGCGCGTCCATGATGGCGAGATCCCGCGCAGGCAGGCGGCGAGCGAAGTGGTCGCGGACCTGTCAAACCTGATCGAGGCTGAAGGCCTTGCCGCGCTGCAGGCCGGGCCGGACCCGGCGCGCGCGCCAGAGACGCAGCCTGTCTATGACCGATCGGGCGCGCGCGTCTTCGAGGATCCGGAGGCGGCGGCCGAGGCGCTCGAGGCCGAGATCGACGATCAGACCTTCGACATGTTTGCCGGCGCCGGCGATGACGAGGCGAGCGTGCGGGCCGATATCGAGACAAGGCTGCGCGAAGCCGGCCAGACCGATGAGCGTGTGATCTCGGCCCAGGGCGCGGCCTTTGAAAGCATGCTCGAGCGGCTGGCCGCCGAGACCGGCGAGACACCGGCAAAGCTGATGAAGCGGCTGGGGCCTAAAGTGGAGCAGGCCGAGGAGGCGGACGCTGTTCTCGCGCAGGCCGCAAAGTCGGGCTATCGCGGCGGTGAGATCGGTGAAGCTGAAGAGTGGATCGAAGCGTCTCGCGAAGGGCTCGACCTCTCCGACGAGGCGCGCCTCGGGCGCGCGGAAGCAATGGGTTTCGATATGGAAACCGTCTATTATCACGGCTCGCCGTCCCGCGATATCCAGGCCTTCGAGCGGGGCGAATTTGGCGTCTATGGCCCTGGCGTCTATGCCACGACCAATATCAATGAAGCGCGCAAATTCAAGCTTTCGAACCGCACGGTTTTTTACAATGCGCCCAAGTTTCTCTTGCCGCTGGTCCGCCCCTCCTTTCTGTTCAAAGGCGTTGCCGGCAAACTCTACGAGTTGCGCATTCGAGGCCGGGCTGTCGACTACCAGACCTATGCGGCCGGGCTGCAAGCGGTCGCGGACAAGGATCCGACGCACAGATTTCTGGCAGAGGAGGGCAGGCCGGGCGTCGATATCTGGTCGATCACACGCTTTCACGACAGGCTGCAGGCTGATCTGAAGGCCGAAGGCTTCACGCATGTGAAGATCGGAAAGGACGGCAGCGATGTGCTCGTCTTCGACCCGAAGGATCTGCGCTCACCGGATGCGGCTTTCAACCCGGCCGACAAGGCCAGCGCTCGATTGCTTGCCCAGTCGGCCCGCAAGGCCATCGATACGGCAGAGAGCGGCAAGGGGGCGATCCCGCGCCGGCTTCAGGCCGAGCTTGTCAAGCAGGCGCGCCGGGCGGGCTGGATTGGCGAGGACCCGGCTGAAGGCATTGACTGGCTGCAGGCCGAGCAGAAGGGTCTTGACCTCAGCCAGGATGCGCGCTGGAGCCGGGCGGCTGGGATGGGGTTTGATACTTCGCGTGAATTCTATCACGGCTCGCCAGCGCAAGGCATTGAGGCCTTCGAGGCAGGCGTCTCAAAATTCGGCCGCGGCGTCTATCTGTCGACCAGCAAGGCCTTTGCTGACACCTACAAGCGCACGCGCGGGCCGGACGATTATTTCGACCTGTGGAAGCATGTTAAAGAGGCCTTCTCTGGCCGGGTTTACCGCAATTTCGTGCGCGGCGCGATCATCCCTTTCCGCGACTACGAAGCCCGGCTGGATGCCGAGGCCGATCGGCGCGGCGTCTCAATCGAGAAGCTGTCGAGCCCGGAGGCCGTGGCGGTTCAGGATACGGTGCAGGCGCAGCTGCGCGCCGAAGGGATTGCCGGGACCCAGATCTCGCGCGATATCTTCAAGGTCTTCGCGCCCCACGATATACGTTCTGTCGATGCGGCGTTCGACCAGGAGCGTGCCGGCTCCGCGCGGCTTCTGGCGCAGGACGACCGCGGATCCTTCGATCCGGTGCAGAACGTGATCCGGATCGGGCAGGGCGCCGATCCGTCGACCTTCATGCACGAAGTCTCTCACTGGTATCTGACGACGCTGGTCAAGCTCGAGCAGGCCGGCGAGGGCGGCGATTATGTCAAATCGCAGCTCGATGACATCTTTGCCTGGCACGGCACAAAGCGCAGCGACGCGATCCAGGACAGCGCCGGCAATCCGACAGCACGCGGGATCGAGCTGCAGGAAGCCTTCGCCGAGACCTTCGAAAAATATCTCGAGACGGGCAAGGCGCCGACGCGCAAGCTGCAGGCCGCCTTCGACCAGTTCAAGGCCTGGCTGATGGAGCTCTACCGCAAGCTCGACCCGCGCGAGCGGGCCAATCTGACGCCGGAGATCTCTCGCGTCTTCGACCGGATGTTCGCAGAGGGCGATGAAGGGGCTGGTGAAGCGAGCCTGTTCGGCACGGTCCCGGATCCGGCGGCCGGCGCGGCGCGCAACTGGAAGCAGAGCGAAGAGCGTCTCGGCCGCATGGTCGAGCGGTTTGAAGGGTGCGTGATGCGATGAGCGATTTTTCCGAATGCCTGTCAAATGCGCTGTCCGAGGGCGTCCTCAATGAAGAGGAATATGACGAGCTCGCCGCGGTCTATCGGCGCGTGCGCGGCGAGCGCGAAAAGGCCGGCTCTGCCTCGGCCGATAATGAGGCGGGCCTCGCTGTCATGGCCGAGCTCGAACATGCAAAAAAGCGCCAGCGGTTCCTGAATGCGCTGAACAAGAAGGCGGCGCTGCGCCTCGAGCGCGACCTTGCCCGCTTCCGCAATGGGCGCGGCGAGAATGATGCCGGCGAATTCCTGCAGACGATCATCGAATATTCAGGCCAGGGCAGCGGTGTCGAGAAGTCTGTGCAGAATGTCCGCGAGGCGATCCTCGGCCGGGCGATGGCGCAGATGGAGGAGGTGATCAACAGCTTCCGGCAGGGCACGGGCGGGCGGCGCGTCGGCAAGGCGAAACTGCCAAATGTGGTCAAGGAGCTGTTTGGCGAGGACACCAAGGATCCCGGCGCGAAATCGCTGGCAAAAGGCTTTGCCGATGTCGCCGAGGATCTGCGCCAGCGGGCCAATGCGGCCGGGATGGAGATTGCAAGGCTCGAGAATTGGGGCCTGCCCCAGATGCATAATCGCCGCGCGGTGCAGAAATATATCCGCCAGCATGGGCGCGACGGCTTCAAGCAGCACCTGTTCTCGAGGCTCGATCCGGAGCGGATGATCGACCGGGCGAGCGGCAGGCCGATGGGGCGCGGCTCTGTCTTTGCCGCGCTCGATGATGTGATCGACAATATCCTGACAGAAGGCTGGGCGACGCGCACGCCCTCACGCCAGGGGATCGGCCGCGGCAGCCTCGCAAACCAGCGACAGGAGCATCGCTTCCTGGTGTTCAGGGATGCCGACACCTGGCTCGACTATCAGCGCGACTTCGGCGCCGGCGATCCGTTCAATGCGATGATGGCGCATATTGACGGCATGGCGAAGGATATCGCGGCGCTGGAAGTGCTGGGCCCCAATCCCGAAGCGACGCTGAGCTGGCTGAAACAGCACGCGAAGGTGCAGGCCGCCCAGCACAGCCTCGAGCGCGACAGCCTGATCAATCCGCGCGTCAAGCCACAGAATGCCGAGGACCATGTGCGCGGGAAGATCAAGCGCGCCGAAGAGATGTGGATGCACTATAGCGGCAGCGTGAATGTGCCGGTCAATGAGACCTTTGCCGATCATAGTGGCAATGTCCGGAACGTCCTGACCAGCAGCATTCTGGGCACTGCCGCGATCCCGTCCTTCTTCACAGATCCGATGTATTCGGCCATGGCGCGCTACTTCTCCGGTGAGCGGCATTCGACCTGGATGCGGGAATGGGTCAAGCAGTACGCGTCGCGCGCCTCGCGCCGGGATGCAACCCGGATGGGCCTGATCATGGACAGCGCGCTCAATACGCTTGGCCAGCAGGCGCGCTATGCCGGCACGTTCGAAGGGCAGGCCTGGAGCCGCGTCCTGTCTGAGCAGATGCTTGCGGTGACCGGCCTGCAGAGTATCACGCGGGCGGGTCGGAATGCCTTCTCACTTGGCCTGTTTGCAGACTTCGCCGATCGCCGCGCAAAAGGCTATGCCGATCTCGAGCCGATGGTGCAGCGCATGCTGCGCCGGTACGATATCAGTCCGGCCGAATGGGACCAGATCCGCGCGGCCAAGCCCGAGAAGGGCTTCCTTGGCGTGCAGCAGGTTGAGGTCGTCGCCGGCCGGGGCCTTGCCGAGCGCTATCTCTCCATGGTGCAGACCGAAGCTGAGTATGCTGTGCCATCTGGTTCGGTTCGTTCGCATTCCCTGTTGATCGGGGACAATCGGCCCGGCACCCTGCAAGGCGAATTCAGGCGCGGCATGACCATGTTTACCAGCTTCACCGCGATCCTGCCGATGCTTCACGGGTATCGGATCCTTCAGGAATGGGGTGCCAATAACAAGCTCGGTGGCGTCGGATATGCGACGGCGCTGATGCTGACCATGACCGTCGGCGGCGCGCTGTCGCTTCAGTCCAAGCAGATATCTTCAGGCAGGGATCCGCGCGAGATGGATAGTCCCGAGTTCTGGGGCGCGGCCGCGCTGCAGGGCGGCGGGCTCGGCATCTGGGGCGACTTTTTCTTCGCCGATGTCAACCGGTTCGGCGCGACCATGCCGCTGACGGCTGGCGGCCCGCCGGTCCAGGTCCTCAATGAGCTGCGCCAGTCCGTGTTTGGTAATGCCTGGGACGCCATCACGGGGAAGGAGACGGCGGGCGACGCGTCTCGATCGGCGGCCGGCGATCTCACCTCTCTCATTGCCAGCAAGTTCCCCGGGTCAAACACCTGGTATCTGAAGCTCGCCTGGGACCGTTATGTCGAGGACAATCTGATCCGTCTGACCGATCCGGACGCCGAGGCGAAATTCCGCCGGCGGGCGCGATACTATGAGCGCGAATATGATCAGGGCTGGTTCTGGCAGCCAGGCAGCGCAGCGCCTGAGCGCGGCCCTGAGCTCGAGGCGGCCCTCGGCGAAGACTGAAAGTCAACACCGGGCACTGACGCCTATTCTTCCGCCCCATGGCTGACCTCGTCGTAGACGCGCGCCCGCGCTTTGAGAAATACACTGCGACCGCCGGTCAGACGGCGTTCAATATCCCGTTCGAATATGACGCCGCAAGCCATGTAAAAGTGCTGCACATTGCTGCGGTTGATGGCGCCGAGACCGTCTATTCGACATCTTCGGGCCCGCTTGCTGTCGCGCCGCAGGCGGGCGAAAGCGGCACGGCGACCTTGCCGGTTGCCTGCGCCGCTGGCGACAGCGTCATCGTTTATGGCGAGACCAGCAATGAGCGTGCGGTCAATTTTGCCAGCAAGGTTGCGCCGGGGTCGATCAATATCGACAATAACCGCCTCATCATGCTGCGCCAGGAAGACCGGCGCGACATAGATCATGCCCTGCGGTTGCGGCTCGGACAGGCCCCCTTGCCGAAGATCACGCGCGACAAGTTTGTCGGTGGATCGCCCTATCTCGACGTTGACGGCAAATGGCAGACCTTGCCCTCGACCAGCGTGGCGACTGTCGCGGCCGCGATCAATGCGGTCAATGCCGTAGCCGAAAAGGTCGATGACGGCACGCTCGATGACTTCGTCGACAAGCAGGTGGGCGCCGAGAATACGCTGGCGCAGTTGCAGGCGCGCACGCCGGCGGCAGGAGAGATCCAGTTCCTGAAGGGGCGCGACGCTGTCGGCGATGTTGCGCCGACGCTCTATGTGTTCGACGAGACGCCGCAAGCGGCGGCCGTTGCGGCCGACGAGATCACCGAAGGCGAAGGCGATGGCGGCTTTCGCATTGCCCCCGCCTCGGACAAGACGGGCGGCTCCGGCGCCTGGGTTCAGAAATTCCCCAATCACTATGTCGAGCTTGAGAATTGGGGCGGCCGTGCCGACGGGTTCGACGCGCTGAAAAAGGACAATACGATCCCGCTGCGCCGCGCGCTGGCGACAGGGCTGCCGATCAAGCTGCGGGGGAATGCCTATTATCTCGGCGACAGTTGCGACCTGCCGAATGCGAGTGTCATTGATGGGCGCGACTGGAACCTCGAGCGCAATGATTTCGATATGTCCGGCTGGACGGGCTCGGCCTTCATCACCGATATGACCGGCGATCATGAAGATCTCGACTATCTGCTGAAGCTTGGAGAGAGCTGCCGGATCGAGCGGGTCGGTTTCCTGCATACAGGGCAGCCGACGCCGGACGGCACCTTCACGCCTGTCGCGACACCGACCGCCATTCTGAGCGGGGCGGATGACGCCGCGTTCACGGGCAGCGCCGGTCGCGAATATCTGCAACGGCTGATGTTCCTTGGTTTCTCGCAATTCTCGAACATGCGCCGCGCTGGCTCGCAGGCGATGATCGACGGCATTTATGGGCAAGTGCTGATGGAAGGCATTCGCATGGATGCTGTCGGTGATCACTCGGCCATCGGCTATCTGCATTTCTGGCCATTCCTCATTGAGGCGCAGGCCTTCCTTGCCGACATGCTGAACAATGCGAGCGGTCTGGTGCTCGGCCGTGTGGATAATGTCCTGTTCGAGGATCTGTTCGTCTATGGTCTCAATAACGCAATCAAGCTGATCGGGTCAGAGCGCACGGCATCGCTCGGCCAGGGCGTCAACAAGGTCCGCTTCGGCCGGGTTGAGGCCGATTACTGCAATAATGTCGTGGTGGACGATGCGAGCATGACGTCGCGCGCGACCCTGTCTTTTGCCGATATGACCTATCAGTCGGCAGAGGATGCGAGCGTCGAAGGTTATGCCTTCAACTTCAATCAGAAAGTCGCCGCTCATATCGCGCATTATTATTTCTCGTCTGCTGCCGGTCTGTTGCCGGCGGCGGGCAAGGAAGGTCCGTATGGACGCACCAACAATGCGAGCGCGTCGGTCACGCTGGGGCACGGCACGGTCAGCGAGTGGGATAGCGACGGCAATCTGTCGCCCTGTTTCGATGACGCGGCCGGTGAAATCCACGTTCGCGAGCGTCCGACCATTATCAATGCAACGGCCGTTACCGGCTCTCCGTCGCGGCTTGTGCGCTATGTCCGCGACGCGGTGCTGCCGATCATTCCCAATGGCGACCTCGCCATCGACCAGAAGGGGGCCGGCTCAGTCAGCTCACCGGGCGGCTATGTCGCCGATATCATGTTCGCCAATATTGGTGGATCCGGCTCTGGCGGCACGGCTGAGCGCGTTGAGCTGACAGCAGCAGAGAAGGCGCTGACGGGGCTTGGCCATGCGGTGCAGCTGGTCAATACAAACCGCACAGACATGCGGCTCCTGTTCGAGCTGCCCTATCTCGATGAGCTCGCCGATACGAAAGTCTGCCTGTCCTTCTGGATGAAGTCGACCGTCACCAGCCCCTTTGCCAGCGCAAACATGCAGCAGAAGTTCGGCGCCGGCGGCGATGCGGCCGTGACGACGGGGCTGGGCGGTGTGCTGGCGGCGTCGACCAGTTTCCGCCGACACTATGTCACTGCGAATATTCCCTCGATCGCGGGCAAGTCGATCGGCACGCGGCCGAGCGTGCGCACCACGTTCAATCTCACGTCTGCGCTCGCGCAGACCCTCCAGGTGACGGGCTTCCAGCTCGACCCTGGGAGCCGCCCGCAGCCCTATCGCATGATCGCGCCAAGTGCGAACGAGCGCGAATGCCAACGCTATTACCGCGAGTTCGACATGTGGGTGCCGGCAAGCCCTGACAGGGCCAGTTTCCCGATCGACATGGATGGCGTTCCGGCTGTGTCCGGCCTCGGCGCAGGCGGATCCTCGACCGATACGACGGCCGGCGTGCTGGTTGTGTCGCAGACGACGGCAGGCATGCAGGCGGTCATTCTCGATAGCGAGTATATCTAGGCGCAAAGTCCACACGCACAATCTGCACCTATCCTCCAGCCTTCACCCCTGATCCTGGAGAGCCTGCCATGAAATCCGACCCGAAGATCCTCGCCAGCATGATGCTGCAGGGCGCAATGCCGCTGATGGCGCAGATGATCACAGAGAGCGACGGCTACAAGATGACCGTCGGCATTGCTGCCGAAGGCAAGGACCAGATCCGTGCCCATTTTGCCGATGTCCGCAAGCGCCTCGACGAGATCGAGACGGCCGTCATCTCGAATTATGACAACGCGCTGGGACGCCTCGGCGAGATCCTCTCCGAAGCGGGCCTCGAGGCGATTGTCGACCAGGCCAAGGCCGAGATTGCGCAAGCGGGCGAACAGGCGAGCCCGGTTGCCCCGCCGCCGCCTTCGGCTGTCGGGGATTAAGCGCGATGTGGGGCCCCCGTCCTGTCCGTCCGGCCAATAGCGAGGTCGAGGCCGGCCTTGTGCTGAGCTTCAAGGATGTCCGGCGCACCGGCACGCTGCGCCAGGGCCGGCCTGAATGGGAGCTGCTCAGGCCCGTCTGGTTCGAAGGCTTCAAGGTGCCGGCCGGCTTCGTCTTCGATGTCCATTCGCTGCCCTTGCTGCTGCGCTACCGCCAGCCGAAAAACCCGGCCTGGTGGGGCCCGCCGGCGCTGCATGACTGGGCGCTGGAAAGCGGCACGCTGAGCCTGAAAGAGGCAAACGGCCTCTATTTGCGGGCCATGCGCGCGATCGGCGTTACCCCTCATCACCGCTTCTTCGCCTATGCCGGCGTCGAGATCGGCCGGCGCCTGTTTCCAGAGCGCATCACCCGGATCGATCCGGACAATGTCGAGCTGATCCGCGAGACGACCGGACGCGAGCCGCAGCAGACCGAGGCGACAGGCGCGCTGCGCAAGCAGGCCTTCCGCTCGATCAGCCTGATCGGCCGCACCTGGCTTGCAAGCAAGGGAGGGCTGCTCTGATGGGCGAGATCCTCAAGGTCGACTTCTCCCTGGCGCTGGCGGCGACGCTCGCGCATGAGGGCGGCTGGTCAAAGCATCCGATGGATCCGGGCGGGGCGACCATGCGCGGCGTCACCAAGCGCGCCTGGGAGGCTTATGTCGGCCACAGCGTGACCGATGAACAGCTGCGGCATCTCACTGTCGAGCAGATCACGCCCTTTTATCGCGAAGGCTATTGGGATCCGGTGCGCGGCGAGGATCTGCCGGGCGGCGTCGATGCGCTGGTCTTTGACATCTGCGTCAATTCAGGCCCGCGCCGGGCGGTGATCATCCTGCAGCAATCCATCCTCGATATCTCGCGGATCGGGATCCTGAAAGACGGAAAGATCGGCCCGAAGACAATCGCGGCCGCGCATGCCGTCAATGTCTATGACCTGATCGACCAGATCGCCTATCGCCGCCTCACCTTCTACTCGCAGCTGCGCGGCTGGGCGGCCTTCAAGGGCGGCTGGCGCCGGCGCACCATCCAGACGGCGACCTTCGCCACGGCGATCGCGACCGGCCAGGGCCGGGCCATGGTCAATTCACGAGATCTGCCGCTTGCGGCTTAACCCCAGAGGAGCAATCCCCGATGACGCATGACTATTACGGTACAAAGCGGATCACCGCCTGGCCAGAAGAGAAGGATGGCAAGCAAGGCTATGCCGTCAAATACGCTGACGGCTATGTCAGCTGGTCACCAGCCGACACCTTCGAGGCAGCCTATCAGCCGCTGACGGCGTTGAGCTTCGGGCATGCGCTTGCTGCGCTAAAATCTGGTGAGCGTGTTGCGCGAGCGGGATGGAATGGAAAAGGCATGTGGATCGGTCTCACGCCGGGCTCTGTCTTTGCTGCCAAGCACGCCAAATGCGGCCACGCTGCTGCGTTCCGTGCCGCTGAGCTCGATCCTGAAGATGACGTGGAGCTGCTGCCTCATATCGATATGAGGGCGGCCGATGGCTCGATGGTGATTGGCTGGCTCGCTTCACAATCCGACATGCTCGCTGACGACTGGTACATCGTCGATCTGGAAACGGGCGGCCCAACCACGCTGTAGCGTAACCACCTGCATCGATAAAAAGGAGACCCCGATGCGACACTTACTGATTGGACTGACGGCCCTCGCGGCCTTATCCCTCACCGCCTGCTCTGGCGGCATCACCAAGCTCTCGGTGCTCGACCGCGACGAGACACCGCGCACTGCGGCGCTGGCTGTCTCGGCTGATGTGACGCCGGCGCTCGAAGACGTCGCCCTGCTCTGCGAGGCGGGCGTGCTCTCGCCGGACACCAAGGCGGCGATCGCGACCCATGGCCCGAAACTGGTCGACGTGGCGACGCGCTATTTCGAGAGCGCCGAGGCCTGCGTCGTCATCGATGGCGCGCTGCAGTCCGACACCTCGACGGCCGGCAACTGCCAGAGGGGCACAGTGCGCGAGGTGTCTCGCCTGTTGCCGAGCGAGCTGGCCAAGGCCAGTACGGCGTTCGGGCTCGGCAATGATGTCGGGCGCGGGCTTTTCCTGGCCTCGATCGTCACGCGCCGGATTGTCGGCAATACTGATGGCGGCGCGGTCGACGGCTTTGCCAAGGATGACGATCTGTCGGCGGCCGAATATGCCGCCGCGCTGGCGCCGCTCAGGGCGGCGCGTGACCGCGTTGCGC
>NZ_JBARZC010000243.1:0-1858 GCF_049649345.1 Henriciella sp.
TTCTACTCACACGGCGGCGGCAAAGCGCGGCAAGCGTGATGGTCGCCGAGAGGGTGAGCCGCCTCAACCGCCAGGCACAGCCCGGGCTGGAGGTTGAGAGCCTGTTGCCCCTCTGGGCGCGGGACACGGGACAATTACCGCCGGCCAAGGCTGAACAGGTGACGAGCCTCCTGCACATGATCCATGTGCGCGCCGGGCTGATGCCTCCCCAGTCGCTCTCCATATGCCATCCTCTGGTCTCACAACCGGTCATCGAGCTCTGCCTGAGGCTGCCTGTCTATTTGCTTTGCGCGGGCGGACAGCCAAGAGGCCTTCTGAGACGGGCCATCAAGGACAGGCTGCCTGACGAAATAAGGCTCAGACGCTCCAAAGGGGACGCATCGCGCTTCTATATGGAGCAGTTGACGTGCAACCGGACGCTCCTGGCGAGCACACTCATGGATGGCCACCTTGTCGGGGAAGGTCTTCTCGACCGCGCGGATATCGAAGCCTTCTTCAAGGATGAAGGCTACAAGCTTCACACCTTCGGGCGCACGCTCTTTGCCTGTTATGCGATTGAATCATGGATGCAGGCCTGGAGAGCTCTCTGATCCCTCAACGTCCAGGACGCCGGCGCCGGTCAGGAACCGGTCGATGCGCTGCCACAGATCCCTGATGTTTGGCGGGGATGACAGACCATGGCCTTCGCCCCAGTAGCGGACATAGATAGCCTCCTTGCCGGCCCGGTAGAGCGCTCCGAACATTTCGTCATACTGGGCCATGTCGAAGTAATCGAGATCGGTGTGAACCAGCATGACCGGGGCTGTCATGTCGCCGGCCCGGGCGACCGGGCTGGTGCGCGCATAGAGGCCTGGCGCCCCGGCAGCGCTAACGCCAAATCCGAAGGGACAGTAATGATCGTCCCCTGGCATCTCGCACTCATACCGCCAGCGATTGTCCCCGCCATTCTGGTCGAGATGAAAATATCGCATCAGCCCCCGTGCGCCGTAATAATGGCTGAAGAAATCCGCCCAGCCATTCATGGAGATGACCGCGCTTGCCCGCCCCGATTGCGCCGCTGCCATAAGCGAGGCCGCACCGCCCTGGCTCGATCCGTAGAAGACAATCCGGCCGGGATCGACCAGTCCCTCGGCGACGAGGGCATCAATGGTCTGGTCGACGAGATCACCGAGGCCCTCCAGAGGGCCTGCACCGGTTCGCGCAAAGTCGAGAGGGAGGGCTGGCCGCATATAGACGAATCCCTTCGTCGCCCAGAGATCCGGCACGACCGAACCTGGATAAGGCGCATCGGCAAGTGTCGAACATGACCCGCCGCGGCCTGTCGGATAGATGTCGAGCAGGAGGGGATAGCGCGCGCCGGAGACATGGCCTGGCGGCAGCAGGACACATCCCTCAATCTGCCTGCTGCCTTCCCTGCGCTCCGGATCTTTCAGCGCGTAGTTGAAGGCCTGCCTGGCGGGCCCGACAACCGCGCGAAGATGGGTATTGAGGGTGGCGAGCGTGCGCGCCAGCTCGCCCTTCTGATGAAGTCGAAGGCTGACAGACCCATCTCCAGGGGCCTGCGTCGTCAGAACAAAAGCAGCATCGGCTGACACGGCCAGCACACGATCCGCCCCGGGCCCGAGAGGATACTCGCGGCGCGTTCCGCCCGGGCCGAGGACAAGGACAGCAGCGTCGCCCTCACGCGCCGGGCGCGCCGCTACGAGATCGACCCGCCCCTTGAGCGGACCTCGCACAAGCGGTGAGGAGAGGCGAAACTCATTGGACCAGGCATGTTGCGGGAAAAATCGGTAGCCGAGCGGCATGAGCGCTTCATGACCCCCACCGGCCAGACGGTCAGACCCGCCCTCTTCGTGGA
>NZ_JBARZC010000244.1:0-16230 GCF_049649345.1 Henriciella sp.
ATGTCCAGCCGTCCCGCCGCCCGGCCGATGGCCGCTATGGCGAGAACCCGAACCGGCTCGGCCATTATTACCAGTTCCAGGTCATCCTGAAGCCCAATCCGTCAAACCTTCAGGACCTTTATCTCAATTCCCTCTACGAGATCGGCATCGACCCGGCTGTCCATGACATTCGTTTCGTCGAGGATGACTGGGAAAACCCGACTGTTGGCGCCTGGGGCCTTGGATGGGAAATCTGGTGCGATGGCATGGAAGTCAGCCAGTACACTTATTTCCAGCAGGTTGGCGGGCTCGACGTGTTCCCGGT
The DNA here is from genome assembly GCF_049649345.1 of Henriciella sp. Lineage (GTDB taxonomy): Bacteria > Pseudomonadota > Alphaproteobacteria > Caulobacterales > Hyphomonadaceae > Henriciella. The sequence goes on from NZ_JBARZC010000244.1 coordinate 305, forward strand.
GTCCGGTGAGCTGACCTACGGCCTCGAACGCCTCGCCATGTATGTGTTTGGCGTCGACAATGTCTATGACTTGCCGTTCAACGACCCGGCCTCCGAAGTGCCGCTGTCTTATGGCGATGTCTTCCTGCAGAACGAAATCGAACAGTCGGCCTTCAATTTCGAACTCGCCGATGTCGACATGTTGCAGACCTGGTTCACAGGCTGCGAAAGCCAGTCCAAGGCTCTGCGCGAGGCGGGCAAACCGCTGCCAGCCTATGACTATGCGCTGAAAGCCAGCCACGTCTTCAACCTCATCGATGCGCGCGGTGCGATCAGCCCGACCGAACGCCAGGCCTTTATCGGCCGGGTGCGCGATCTTGCCCGCGGCGCCGCCGAGCTTTGGGCGCAGCAGGAAGAGGAGCGGGCGGCATGACGCACACGGTCGACCTCTCCGAAAAATTCTCCCGCTTTTCTGAAACCTGGACGCCGAAGATCGTTGGCGCCGTCAATGACATGCACGTCAAGCTCGCCCGGCTTGCAGGCGAATTCGAGTGGCATTCGCACACAGAAGAAGACGAGTTATTCTTCGTTGTCGAGGGCGTGCTCCTGATGCAATTCCGCGATCGCACCGAGCGTATCGAACCGGGCCAGTTCCTCATAGTGCCGCGCGGCGTCGAGCATTTGCCGGTCACCGAGACAGATGAGGTTAAAGTCATGCTACTTGAGCCCGCGACAACCCTGAATACAGGCGAGGGCGAGGCGTCAGAGCGAACCGTGAAGGATCTGGAATGGCTATAATCCGCACCGTTTCGCTCGTCTCTGTCCTGGCGCTTGGTCTGGCTGGTTGCGGGACCGGAACAGATGAAAATGAGCGCGGGAGCGAACGCCCGGCCGCTATTGAGGCGCCTGTCATCGGTACGGATATGCCCATGCCGGTCGACGATCCGTTCTGCACCTTCACCGCAGACGCCGAAGCGGGCGCACCGCCTTACGTCTTCGTCACGCAGATCGGCGAGAGCATTTATTACGGCTATGCCGAGCTCGACGGCGAGGTGACGCGCCTCACGGAAGTCGAGGCCGGGTTCGGCGCCGGCATAGAGACGCGCCGCTATGTCACCGAAGACGAGGGCGCCGAGCTGGAAGTCATCCTGCTGGAAACCGGCGCGGAAGCTGAGCGCATCACTTATTCCGGCTCCGTCCGCGCAATCTTCCCGGTCGAGGGCGCGGCCGTGAAGTTTATCGGCGAATGCCGCGCCGCCGGAGAGATCGATGAATAGGGCGAGCGCGATCCTGGCCGCCTCGGCCTTGCTTGCTACGGCCTGTGCTGACGAAACAGCCCCGGCCGGCCCGGCCGACCCCACGCCGGAGTATAAGCAGAGCATTGACGAGGCCGGAGCGCCGCCAGAGGAGGTCGCAGAGACCAATCCGCAGGCGCTCAAAATCGGCGTCATGCACGCCCCGCGCCCTGACGCCTATTGCACGCTGATGCAAGCGAGCCACGAATTTGTGTTCGATGACCGCAGCACCTGGCGCTTTGTCTTCCTGACCGACATGGAGGGTGATCCGCAGCCGGCGACGATCAGGATCAATGAAGAGGATCTGCGCTTTTTCGAAGAGATGAAGACCGAGAATGGTGACGGGATCGAGACCTGGCGCTACCGGTCAGAAGATCGCTCCATCCTGGTCGAGTTGCAGCTGCGCGCCGTCGATAGCGGGATCGAACACACTGATTATGAAGGCACGATGGCGATCATCGAGCCTGTCGAAACTGAAAAAATGGGGATCAAGGGCAGTTGCGGCGTCTGAGCGCCTGCGCCATTACCCTGATCTCAAACACGGGAATACCTCCACTTCATGGCTGACCTTCTGCTTGAGCTCTTCTCCGAAGAAATCCCTGCGCGCATGCAGGCCAAGGCTGAAAGCGATCTGAAAGAGGCGCTGGTCAAAGGCCTCGCCGATGCGGGCGTCGAGCATGGCGAGGTGACCGCGCTGTCTGGTCCGCGCCGTCTGGCCGTCGCGATTGCCGGCCTGCCGGAAAAGTCTGCTGATGTGAGCGAAGAGCGCAAAGGCCCGAAAGTCGGCGCGCCAGACAAGGCGGTCGAAGGCTTCCTGCGTGGGGCAGGGCTCTCGTCGATCGATGAAGCAGAAGTGCGGAGCGACCCGAAAAAGGGCGATTTTTATGTCGCCGTGCGCGAGATTCCGGGCCGTCCGCTAAGCGATATCCTTGCAGAGCTTGTGCCGCAGATCATCCGCGGCTTCCACTGGCCCAAATCCATGCGCTGGGGTCGGGGCGAGCTGCGCTGGGTGCGCCCTCTTCAGAGAATTGTCTGCGTTTTCAACGGCAAGACGGTCGAGTTTGAGGTCGATGGCCTGAAATCCGGAAACGAGACCGAAGGCCACCGTGTGCATGGGCGCGGGCCTTTTACTGTTTCATCGCTGGACGAGTATCGCACGAAGCTCGAAATGGAAGGCTCCGTCGTGCCGGCGCGCGAGGATCGCCGCCTGCTGATCGAGGAGCAGGCCTACAAGGTCTGCGCGGACGCCGGGCTTGAACTGGTCGAGGACAAGGGGCTTCTCGATGAGGTGACCGGCCTTGCCGAATGGCCCTTCGTCATCCTGGGAGACATGGACCCGGCCTTCCTTGAGCTGCCGCCGGAAGTCGTCCAGCTTTCCATGCGCACCCACCAGAAATACTTCGCCGTGCGCGACCCGAAAACAGGCAAGCTTGCGCCGAACTTTGTCGTGGTCGCGAATATCGAGCCCTCCGATGGCGGCAAGGCCATCGCGTCGGGCAACCGGAAGGTTCTCTCGGCCCGGCTCGATGATGCGCGCTTCTTCTGGGACAATGACCGGGGCACGCCGCTTGAGAAAATGGCGAAGAAGCTCTCCACCATCGACTTCAAGAAAGAGCTCGGCACGATCGCCGACAAGGTGGAGCGCGTCGCTGCGCTCGCCCGCGAACTCGCCCCGAAAGTCGGCGCTGATCCGGACCAGGCCGAGCGCGCCGCCCGCCTCGCCAAGGCTGATCTCGTCTCCGGCATGGTGGGCGAGTTCCCTGAGCTTCAGGGCGTGATGGGCGGCTATTATGCCCGTGAGCAGGGCGAGGACGATGCCATCGCGGTTGCCATCGCCGAACACTACAAGCCGCAAGGCCCATCAGATGCTGTGCCGACCGAACCTGTCAGCATCGCCGTCGCCCTCGCCGACAAGCTCGACACGCTGGTCGGCTTCTGGGCCATCGACGAGAAACCGACCGGCTCGAAAGACCCGTTCGCGCTGAGGCGGGCGGCGCTGGGCGTCGTGCGGATCATTCTGGAGAATGACGTTCGGTTCGGTCTGGTTGATTTGTTCAAATCAACGCTGAACAAACTCTACAATCCATTTCTGCTGGAATATGGATATGACTTTTTCGTTTCTTCTCGCATGGGGCAGAGTCGTTGGGACTTGCTGAGAACGAGCGCCAGCGACCCGTTCGTTTCGTGTTTGATCAATCGTTCTGGCATCAGCGCCATTCAAGCTGTGCGCCTCTGCAATTATATGATTCACGGCGGAGATGACCCACTTTCCAAATCCAATCACCAAACCTTTTTAGAGAAATTGGAGATAATCTACGACGCGATTGGCAAGTACTGTGAATCGGAAGACTTGATCGACCCGTGGCCCGGCGGGTTCGAACAGTCACTTGAAGCCAACCCATCTCGGAAGGTCGAGAGCCAGCCTGAGCTATGGGCTATAAAAGGCGTTGGTTATTTTACCGAAGACCTCCTCGCCTTCTTCGCCGACCGCCTGAAACAATACCTCCGCGACGCTGGCGCGCGCTATGACCTCATAGATGCCGTCTTCGCGCTCGGCGAGGATGATCTCGTCCTGATCGTGAAACGCGTCGAGGCGCTCGGCGCTTTCCTCGAAACCGAGGACGGGGCGAACCTCCTCGCCGGCTACAAGCGCGCCGTGAACATCCTCAAAGCCGAGGAGAAGAAGGACGGCAAGGTATTTGCAGGCACGCCTGACAAATCCCTTTTTGAGCAGGATGAAGAGAAGACTTTGTACGCTGCCATCGAAAATTCGGTCACTGCGGCAGATGCCGCTCTCAAGGCCGAAAACTTCGAGAAAGCGATGATTGCGCTATCATCCCTGCGGGCACCGGTAGATGCCTTCTTCGACAGCATCCAGGTCAATGCGGACCGCCCAGAACTGAGGCAAAACCGCCTCTTGATTCTGAATTCCATTCGTGACGCTTTGCATCGTGTGGCGGATTTTTCCAGGATCAGCGGCTAGGTAAATACGGATCGCATGTTCATCTTTGTGCTCATCATCATTGCAGCGGCGTTCGGGCTTTACAGCCTGTTCCAGAGACCGTCGCAGCGGGCTGTTGAGATCTTCAATGCGCATGGGGACACGCCGGACCGCATGAGCGACCGGGACCGCGCCTATGTCGCAGACTTTTACCGCCGGTTTGGCGGCAATGAGTTTCGCCTGAGCGCGATCGAGGATCGCAAGCTCGATGGCGACCTTGCCGAGCGCTACGCGGTTCAGTCGGGCCGGCTCGACGACCGGACGGTGCTGGGCGTGCGCCTGCCGCATCTGAAATTACTCAATTCGTTCGAACCCGGACGGTATCAATTGACCAGGGACGGCATCGCCGTGGCGGAATCTGTCCTGAAGAACGAAAATCGTGGAGAGGCTTGATATGGGCGATACGGCTCAGACAGTAGCAAAAGATCAGTGGGTCTATTCCTTCGGCGGCGGGACCGCGGATGGCGATACGACCATGAAGAACCTGCTCGGCGGCAAGGGCGCGAACCTTGCTGAAATGGCGCGTCTTGGCCTGCCTGTGCCGCCCGGCTTCACGCTGACCACCGCTGTCTGTACCGCCTATTACGATCTCGGCGAGAAATATCCCGATGGCCTCCGCGCCCAGGTCGATGAGGCGCTCAAAGCCGTCGAAGCCGAAACCGGCAAGACATTCGGCGATCCTGAGAACCCGCTGCTTGTCTCGGTGCGCTCAGGCGCCCGCGCCTCGATGCCGGGCATGATGGACACCGTCCTCAATCTCGGCCTGTCGGAAGTCACTGTTCAGGGCCTCGCCAAGAAAGCCGGCGAGCGGTTCGCCTATGACAGCTATCGCCGCTTCATCCAGATGTATTGCAATGTCGTCCTCGGCCTCAAGCATGACACGTTCGAGCACATCCTCGACGACTATAAAGAGCGCGAGGAGTACAATCTCGACACCGAGATGACGGCCGACGACTGGAAGGAAATCATCGCCCAGTATAAGGCCGCGGTACAGAAACAGCTCGGCAAGCCATTCCCGGACGATCCGCGCGAACAGCTCTGGGGCGCGATTGGCGCCGTGTTCGGCTCCTGGATGAATGACCGGGCGATCCTCTATCGCAAGCTCAACGATATTCCGGCAGCCTGGGGCACGGCGGTCAACGTCCAGTCCATGGTGTTCGGCAATATGGGCGAGACATCGGCCACAGGCGTTGCGTTCACGCGCGATCCTTCGACGGGCGAGAAAGTCTTCTACGGCGAATTCCTGGTCAATGCGCAGGGCGAGGATGTCGTTGCCGGTATCCGGACGCCAGCGCCGATTTCGCGCTCACGGGCCGAGGCATTGTCGTCTGAAGAACTGCCGCTCGAAGAGGCGATGCCGGCCGTTTATGAGGAGCTGGTCGCCGTCGCAAACAAGCTCGAAAGCCATTACCGCGACATGCAGGACATCGAGTTCACGGTCGAGGACAACAAGCTCTACATGCTGCAGACCCGGACCGGCAAACGCACGGCGGGTGCCGCCCTCAAGATCGCCGTCGATATGGCGCAGGAAAAGCTGATCAATGAGGAAGAAGCCGTACTCCGCCTGATGCCCAACCAGCTCGACCAGCTGCTCCACCCGACCATCGCGCCGGACGCAAAGCGCGATGTGATCGTCAAAGGCCTGCCGGCCAGCCCGGGCGCAGCTGTTGGCAAAGTGGTGTTCGATTCAGACGAAGCGGCCGCGCTCGCCGAAAAGGGCGAAGACGTCATCCTGATGCGCGTCGAAACCTCACCGGAAGACATTCACGGCATGCATGCGGCGCGCGGTATCGTGACGGCGCGTGGCGGCATGACTTCGCACGCGGCTGTCGTGGCGCGCGGTATGGGCCGGCCCTGCGTCTGCGGGGCAGGCGGCCTTCAGATCGATCCAGCGGCGGGCATCTTCCGCGCCGGTGGCCGTGAGTTCAAGAAGGGCGATGTCGTCACGATTGACGGCGCTGAAGGCGAAGTCCTGATCGGCGCCATCGAGATGGTCAAACCTGACCTGTCCGGCGATTTCGGCAAGCTGATGGAGTGGGCCGACAAGGTGCGCAAGCTCAAGGTGCGCACCAATGCCGAGACCCCGCACGATGTCGAAACCGCCAAACAATTCGGCGCCGAAGGTATCGGCCTCTGCCGCACAGAGCACATGTTCTTCGACGCTGAGCGGATCCCGGTCGTCCGCTCCATGATCCTCGCCGGCGACAAGGCAGGCCGCAAGGCCGCGCTCTCCAAGCTATTGCCCATGCAGCGCGGCGACTTCGCGGACATCTTCCGCATAATGGAAGACCGGCCCTGCACGATCCGCCTGCTTGACCCACCGCTGCACGAATTCCTGCCGCATTCGGAAGCCGAAATGGAAGATGTCGCCGCCTCAGCCGGCGTGTCCGTGGAGGCCCTCAAACGCCAAGCGAATGAGCTTCATGAGAGCAATCCGATGCTCGGCCATCGAGGCTGCCGCCTCGGGATCACCTATCCGGAAATCTACGAGATGCAGGCGCGCGCCATCTTCGAGGCGGCTGTCCAGATTGCCAAGGAAACAGGCTACAGCCCTGTGCCGGAAGTGATGATCCCGCTGGTCGCCACCCAGAAGGAGCTCGACATCCTCAAGGCCCGCATCGATGCGACGGCCAAATCTGTCTTCGAAGAGACGGGGACAGAGCTCGAATATCTTGTCGGCACCATGATCGAGCTGCCGCGCGCCGCTTTGCAGGCGGCCCATATTGCGAAGTCTGCCGCCTTCTTCTCCTTCGGTACGAATGATCTGACGCAGACTACGCTCGGCATTTCGCGCGATGATGCGACCCGCTTCCTCAAGGCCTATGAAGAGCAGGGCATCTACGAGAAGGACCCGTTCGTCACCCTCGATCAGGAGGGCGTCGGAGAGCTGGTGAAGATCGCCGTCGAGCGCGGCCGCTCGACCCGTCCGGACATCAAGCTCGGCATTTGTGGCGAGCACGGCGGTGACCCGGCATCGGTCACTTTCTGTCACCATCTGGGACTGGATTATGTGTCCTGTTCGCCCTACCGGGTGCCCATCGCAAGACTCGCTGCGGCCCATGCTGCACTGCAAAAAGAAGAGGCCTGAAACAGGCTTTTTGGGCGCTCCAGGGCGGGCTCGCGGTCTATAAAAGGCCTGCGGAACCGTTGTATTTCAGCAACACTTCATTTCGCCAGCGTGATGAATGTGGCATGAATAGGCCTTGTGCGAGGTCTGAAACTACTCGGTTTTTCCCGCTGACCGCCGATGGCGTTAACGGACAGGTAACCGGAAGCGTTCCGAAGCTCACGGAAATGTAAGTCTTCAAACCCGTGTTTTAATTGCTAAGTCGCGCTCAGATTCAATACTTACTCCAACAGAAGCCGGAGACATCAGGGAAGAAGCGACGAGCCACCACTTGGCCCGATAAGTGCTTCGATGTCACAAAATCGGTACAGAGGGGACAGGTGATGTCACTCAGAAAGACGACACAGACGCCGCAGATTTTTGCGGACAAATCGCTTCGCGGCCGCGTTCGCCGCTGGTGGCTTGCCAAGTCTGACGACGAGCAGCGCGGGTTCGCCACCCGTTCGGCGCTCGTTTCCACCTTTGCTGTGGGGCTGGTCTTTGCGCTGCCTGCCATATCTTCGGCCAATGCCGAGAAGCAGGCCGAGGCCCAATACCGGGCCCAGACGCAGCGCTTCGCTGAAACCCAGGATGCCGGCTCTGCCGTTCGCGCCGATCCCAAGGCGCCTGAATTGATGAATCACGAATGGCTGCGCAATGTCGAATATTCGCTCGAGCGCAGCCCGGAAGATGCGCTGAGCCGCTATGGCGGCCTTGAGCGCGACTCTGCCGTGCTGGCCCGCATGAAAAGCTTCGAGCCGGTGCATCTGGCCAAGGCCGAGGAAATGAGCCGGCAGATGAAATGCCTAGCACAGGCTGTCTATTACGAATCGCGCAGTGAAACGACGTCAGGCCAGCTCGCTGTCGCCGAAGTCATCATGAACCGCGTCAAGGATCACCGCTATCCGAACACGGCCTGCGATGTCGTCTATCAGGGCGCGACCCGCACCACGGGCTGCCAGTTCACCTTCACTTGCGACGGCGCGCTCGACCGCGAGCCGCGCGGGTCGAAATGGTCGGCTGCAAAGTCGATCGCAGCGCACGTCTATCTCGGCTTTGAGGAAAAGCGCACGGCTGGCGCAACGCATTATCACGCCACCTATGTGAACCCGGTCTGGAATTCAGGTCTCATCAAGACCTCCAAGATTGGCACGCACATCTTCTACCGCTTCCCTCGCGGCGCGGAGTGGGCGAGCGCCCGCGCTGCCCAGCAGGCCCGGTTTGACCGTGAAGCGTCCCGAGATGATGGCGCGTCCAGCACGATCGTGACAATCGAGTCGCCTAAGTCGACGGAAGATCTGAACGCCCGCTCGCTGAACGTTCTCAGCCCTGCACCATAGGCCCCTCATATGAGTGAAGAAGGTCTGTTCGAGGCAGTCGACACTTATATCAACAGCCTTTTCGTTGAAGACGATCCCGTTCTTGAGCGCGCTGTAGAGCGCGCCGCGGCAGCAGGGCTGCCAGAAATCCAGGTCTCGCCCGGGCAGGGCAAACTCATCTACCTGCTGGCAAAGATGATTGGCGCAAGGCGCATCCTCGAAGTCGGCACGCTTGGCGGCTACTCGACTGTCTGGCTCGGCCGGGCGCTGCACAAAGACGGCGAACTGGTCAGCATCGAGCTTGAACCGGCGCATGTGAAAGTCGCGCGCGAAACCCTCGCAGATGCCGGTCTCGACGGGTCATGCCGCGTTGTCGAAGGCAAAGCGCTCGATGCCATGCAGGCGCTAAGCCCGCCCTTCGATATGGTCTTTCTCGACGCCAACAAGGATGGATATCCAGCCTATCTCAAACAGGCGATCCGGCTGGTGCGGCCCGGCGGGCTTATCGTGGCGGACAATGTCGTGCGCGAGGGCGCGGTGCTGAAGCCGTCATCGGTCGATGCCAATGCGATTGGCGCGGCCGCGTTCAACCAAGCCCTCGCCAGCCATCCCCAGCTCGAAGCCATTATCCTCCAGCAGGTTGGCGTCAAAGGCCATGACGGCCTCGCCGTTGCCCGGGTGAAGGACTAAACCTTATTCGCCCGCGGCCTGTCGGGCATAATCGTCCGCATCAAACCAGCCACGCGAGGCCTTCACCTTCATCGTGCTGTCGAGATCCCATTCCTCCCAGCCCTTTATGCTGAGCGGGTTTCCACTTGCGGCATCGTGGCCCGTGAAAGTCCACAGATAGAGAATGTGGTCGCCGGCCTGGCGGACATGATCGCAGGTCAGTTTGAGATCCGGGACATCGGCAAAGAAGCCGGTGGCCATCTCCGCTACGCCTTTGCGACCGCGCCACGGATCGCCGCGATTGATGATGATTTCGCCGTCTTCGGAATAGAATGATGCGACCGCTTCGGCCGAGCCGGAATTCCAGGCGGCCGTGTAGTCTTCGGCCACCCGGCCGACCCTGTCTGTATCTGTCATGTGTCCTCCTCCTGTGAGGCTTACTCCCGCGGCCCCAAATTCTTCTCCAGGCTCTTCTTCAGCCGTTTCGGCATGAAGCGCGCGGCAAAGCGCGTGCGTTCGGCCATCTTCCCTGCCATGTAGTGCACCTCCTTGCCATGGGCCGCATCCCAGGCGCGCTCTGCAGCAAGCTCGACGGGATAGACGTCCTGGCCGGACTCGCGGATCATGTCGGACATCTTCTCATTGGCGCCGTCGGCCTTGCCCATGTCGAGGATCGGAGTGTCGATGAACCACGGCATTAGAGATGTTACTCGGATGCCGAGATTGGAGAACTCCACATCCAGCGCTTCGGTAAGTCCGCGCACGGCGAACTTCGTGGCCGAATAGACCGCCAGTTTCGGAGAGCCGACGACGCCCGCCGTCGAGGCCGTGTTCACGATGCGCGACCCCGGTGTCTGCTTGAGCAAGGGCAGGGCGGCCTGAACGCCATTGATCACGCCCTTAACATTCACATCGACGACCCAGTCATTGTCCTCGCCGTTCATTTCCTCGAACCAGCCATGCCGGCCAACGCCTGCATTGTTGAACAGGACGGTCAGCCGGCCATCGGTCGCCTCGCTGAACGCGCTCATGCAGCGGTCCCAGTCTGTGCGCTCGCGCACGTCGAGCTTGCCAGAGATGCAATTCTCCTCGCCGATCTCGGCGGCGACCTCTTTCAGCCCGGCCTCGTTGACATCGTAGAGGCCGACAAACCAGCTGCGGTCGGCGAACAGCTTAGCTGTGGCTGCGCCGATGCCAGACGCCGCGCCGGTAATGAAAATGCTCTTGCGGCCATTGCTGACGCCCATGTCCAGTCCTCCCGTTTTGCCGCCTTCTTGCACGAGGCAGCCATCAGGAAAACAGGTTCAGGGCAGGTCGAGGCCGACGTCAAGGTTTGACGCAGAGTGAGTGAGCGCGCCGACCGAGATATAGTTGACGCCGGTTTCTGCAATGCCTGCAATCGTGTCGAGGGTGACCCCGCCAGAGGCTTCGGCCTTGCAGACGCCGCCGATCATCGCGACGGCCTTTCGCAGCGTTTCATTGTCCATGTTGTCGAGCAGAACGGCATGCGGTTTCAGCGGCAGAGCCTCTTCGAGCTGCTCGAGCGTGTCGACCTCGATCTCGATCATGCGGAGGTGGCCGGCATAGGTATGCGCGCGTTTCAGCGCTTCGGTGACAGAGCCGCAGGCGGCGATGTGATTGTCCTTGATCAGGATCGCATCGTCGAGGCCGTAGCGGTGGGATGTCCCGCCGCCGCAGCGCACGGCGCGCTTCTCCACGGCGCGGTGGCCCGGCGTCGTCTTGCGCGTGCAGACAAGCGTCGCATCGGTGTGGGCGATCTTTTCGACATAGGTCGCCGTCAATGTCGCGATGCCGGACAGGCGGCCGAGAAAGTTCAGCATGGTGCGCTCGGCGATCAGGATGGAGCGCGCTTCACCCGAGAGCGTCGCGATCACAGCGCCGGATTTCAGCGCATCGCCATCCTGAATTTTCTGGTCCAGCGTCACGCCCGGATCGACCAGTTTCAGCGCATAGGCGGCGGCGTCCATTCCGGCGAGCCGGCCTGGCTTTCGCGCAGTGATGTGCGCCTCGATAGTTGTGCCGGGCGTGATGGTGGCATCCGTGGTGAGGTCTCCGGCGCGGCCGAGATCTTCTGCAAGGGCGAGGCGAACGAGCGGGTCGAGAACGAGGTCTGGCAGGGGGGGCAGGGCGATCATGGGGCGACCTCCTCAATCTGTGGGGCAGGGGCAAGCGAGATGAAACTCCTGCGGGCGGTTTCGTTGGTTTCGGGGAAATCGGAGCGGAAATGTCCGCCGCGGCTTTCCTCTCGTGCAAGCGCGGCCTCGGCGATGAGCTTCGAGGCGGTCAGCGCCCGCGCTGCGCCATAGCGCTCGGCCAGACGGTCGATCTCGGAGATGAGTGCGGACAGACCGTTCGCCTCGCGCACGACGCCGCAATGTTCGGCCATGCCCGTGCGCAGCATGAGCAGCGCATCGGCCGGCAGATCGGCAGGCACATGGCCTTCGGACGGGGTCGGGGTCTTGAGGTCGCTGTCCTTCAGGCGCTCGGCAATGCGCGCCGCAAAGACCACCGCCTCGAGCAACGAGTTGGAGGCGAGCCGGTTCGCGCCATGCGCGCCGGTTGAGGCGCATTCGCCGCAGACGGACAGACCATCGAGCGTTGACCGACCCCACATATCTGCGACCACACCGCCCATATGATAGTGCGCGGCCGGCGCCACCGGTATCGGCTTTGTGCGCGGGTCGATGCCTGCGGCCATGCACGCGGCAAAGACGGTGGGGAAATGGGCCGGGAACTCAGCGCCAACCGCCTCGCGCGCATCCAGAAACGCCCCGCGCCCGGCCGCGCGCTCTGAATGAATGGCGCGGGCGACCTCGTCGCGGGGGGCGAGTTCGGCGGACGGATGGTAGCGGGCCATGAAAGGCTCGCCGCTGGCGTCCAGCAGAACAGCGCCTTCACCGCGAAGCGCCTCTGTTGCGAGCGGAGCCGGATCAAGCCCGACATCCATGGCGGTCGGGTGGAACTGGACAAATTCAGGATCTGCGATCAGCGCGCCGGCGGCCCAGGCCATGGCGAGGGCATCGCCGCGTGATTGCGGCGGATTGGTCGTCACCCGGAAGAGACCGCCAGACCCGCCTGTGCAGAACACCGTCTCCCGTGCGGTCATGGGCGAGAGCGCGCCAGCCTTGTCCTTGACCACGGCGCCAGCGATACGCCCGCTATCGTCCTGCAAAAGACCCACGGCGCGATAGGGCCATTTCAGCGTAATGTGACCGGCCGCTTCGACCGCAGCGCTGAGCGCGCCCATGATCGCCTTGCCGGCAAGGTCGCCGGCCACACGCGCGACGCGCGGGACCGAATGGGCCGCTTCGAGGGACAGGGCCAACGCGCCTTCGGGCGTGCGGTCAAACGGGACGCCAAGTTCGATGAGATCGAGGACGCGGGCAGGCCCTTCTTCGGCGATGAGCCGGGCAATGATCGGATTGACCAGACCCGCGCCAGCCGCAATCGTGTCTTTCGCGTGGGCTTCTGCGGTATCCAGCGGGTCGAGCGCTGCAGCCAGCCCGCCCTGCGCCCAGGCCGAGGAGGCTGCTTCGCCGAGCGGGGCAGGGGCGATGACGGTGCATTTCCGGGGGGCGAGGCGGAGCGCCAGAAACAGGCCAGCCAGGCCTGCGCCGACAATCAGAATGTCAGAGTCTGCGCCGCGCGAGGGGGCGTGGATCAGGGCCGGTTCAGCCATCGGGTCAGGCGAAGCCCTGCATCAGGAAATCGCGCCCTCTGCCCGGCGCCAGATCGCCGGATAGGCGCCTGTTCCGAGCAGCACCCCGTTGAGCGTCGAGGCATCCTCGATCCGGAGCTGGAAATTGTCCGGCAGATAATTTCCCGTCGGGCTGCCTTCGAGGAAGTTCACAATGGTCGAGCGCACCGTGAGGACACCGTCCTCAACGTCAGCGGTACAGGTCTGCTCCACGGTATAGGTCACATCGACAGCCGGGCAGTCCTGGCGCGCGGTGAGCTCGCAGCCATAGCTCGATGGGTCATCGCGCGGGATGAGCCGGGCCTGACCGGTAAAGGAGCAGATTTGCTGGACATCGGCCTCGAAAGTCCAGAGGCCCGACAGGTTCGGCGGGAGCGGCGCGCTCGTCTGCGCGGCCACAGGCAGGGCCAGCAGGCCGATCAGGGGGAGAAGGCGCGGCCAGCCGGTCACGAAATACCCTCTTCAGAGCGAATGAATTCGGCCGGTGCGATCGCGGCCGAGACGAGCGAGCCATACATGCGTTTGCTGCTCTGGATGGTGAGCGCGAAATTGTCCGGCACATATAACAGCCCCTCGATCTTGGATTCGAGGAACTGGTCGATTTCGGACCGGATCGAGACCTGGTTGCCGAACCGGCGCGCCGTGCAGGACTGCTGGACGACCGAGCGGCCCCACATAGAGCAGACCTCGACGGCTGTCAGTTCGCAATCATAGACACCGGACTCCGGATTGGGGCTTAGCCGCGCCGTTCCCGACATCAGGCACTGGCCATCGCGATAGGGTTTTGTCTGGAAGGTCCAGTTGCCGAGAATGTCGCTTGAGTCCTTCTCGTCTGCCGCATAAGACGCCGGCGCAAACAGGAAGAGGCTGGCGGCAAGCAGGGACATCAAGGCTGGGCGCATCAGGCAGACCTCCAGAAAGTTTCGCGTCCCGGTGAAACGGGTCCAGCTTTCAGCAAACCCCGTCAACTAGGCCAATTCAAGGCATCAGGCCGCAGAAATGATTTCGATGTCGAGCGGTTTGAGACCGGTTTCGAAAGCGAGCGGCTTGTCAGTCTTCGGCAGGGCCAGCATCGCATCGATGGCGGCCTTCGCCTTCACGCGCGTCTCCTCGTCGATCTCGACCTCGTGCTTTATCTCGATCAGGCAGTCGAGAATGTTCTCAAGCGTGATCCGCTTCATGTGCGGGCAGAGATTGCACGGCCGGATGAAATTCACGCCCGGATTTTCAGAGGCGACATTGTCGCTCATCGAACACTCGGTGAGGAGAACGACCTTGTTCGGGCTTTCATCCTTCACGTAGTTAGCGAGCGCAGACGTCGAGCCGGCAAAGTCTGCCGCTTCCAGCACGTCCGGCGGACATTCGGGATGGGCCAGGATGACGACACCCGGATGGGCCTCGCGCAGCTGGCTCACATCGTCGGCGCTGAACAGCTCGTGCACTTCGCATGCGCCCGGCCATGTGATGATGCGGATATCGGTCTGCGCGGCGACATTCTTGGCCAGATACTGGTCCGGCACGAGAATGACGGTGTCAGTCTTCCATTCCTTGGCGACCGCCTCGACGACCTGCGCGGCGTTCGAGCTCGTACAGGTAATGTGGCATTCGGCTTTCACGTCGGCCGTCGTGTTCACATAGGTGACGATCGGATAGTTCGGATACTTTTCCTTGATCAGGCGCACATCGGCGCCGGTGATCGAGGCGGCCAGAGAACAGCCAGCCTCAAGGCTCGGGATCAGCACAGTCTTTTCAGGCGCGAGAATTTTCGAGGTTTCGGCCATGAAATGCACGCCGGCCTGAACGATGATGTCGGCATCGACCTGCGCGGCCTCACGGGCCAGCTGCAGGCTGTCACCGCGAAAGTCGCCGACCAGGCGGAAGATATCCGGCGTCATGTAATTGTGCGCGAGGATGACCGCATTCTTTGCTGTCTTGAGTCGATTGATCTCGGCCACAAGCGGCGCAACCGCAGGCCATTCCATCGGCGTGATGAAGTCCGAGACGAGCGGATACAGATCGTCCGTCTCTGCTTTCACAGCGTCGTCATAGGCAAGACCACGCGCGTCTGCGGCGTTCTGCGCGCGCAGCGGCGTCGGGGTGGGGCAACCCGGTCCTGAATCAATAAGTCTTGCCATAGTGTGGTCTCCACGCTTTTGCTCAATATGAGCATTATTTGGGTATGATAAGCCCGGATTTCAAGACTTTCCTGGAGGAAAGAGGAGAAAAGGGACACCCACGACTGCTTATAGGCGGGGTGAGCAAAAGCCGTGTAGCTCCTGTGGAAGGGGATGGCAAGGAAAATGTCGGTTTTGCGACACGCCGTCCCGGATCCGATCTTGATCAGGCTCTCCTAACGGGGCCGCGAAAAAAGAATCCGAGAAGAGTCAGCGGCTTGTTGTGAAATTAAGATTTCGTTTACCAAAATTTTGTTGCGCGGCGGAACAAAGAGTGAATATATCGCTCCGGAACGGAAGGAGAACGAAATGGAAAAGGTGAACTTTCGCGGACGCTCTGGCCGTCTTGTTTCTTTCGCCCGTATGGGCGTTGAAACAGACTGGGCACGCCATGCCGGTGTCGCGCTCTTTGCGGCTCCCGACACCTATGGCTGGCGGATCATCCGGATGGTCGAGATGACCGGACGCCTGCACGATGTTCAACCTTTCTGGGCGCAGCTCGATGCAGAGCGCTACGGTGCCCGCGCCATATTCGTTCACGATGAACCTGATTTCGAGGTCAGACGCGCCATATTGGCTGATCTCGAAGCAGGGCTGAGCCCGGTCTTCCCGGCTTTCTCCGGTGCTCAGCCCGCAAACTTGCGCCTTGCGGCGTAGCCCCGGGG
>NZ_JBARZC010000245.1:0-2323 GCF_049649345.1 Henriciella sp.
TGTCAAAGCGGCTGGCGCCTGATGCAGATGGTGCCAAACGCATGGACTCCGGCACTGGAAATCCGATGGGCCGCGTCGGCGAGATGCATGAACTGGTCAATCTGGCCGTCTTCCTAATGGGGCCGGGCGCCGAATATGTGAACGGGCAGACCATTGCGATCGATGGTGCGGCTTACAATGCGTCTGGCGGAAATTTTGCAATGCTGACGGCGTGGGGCGATGCCGAATGGAAAGCCGCGCGCGATGCGATTGAGGCGACCAATACAAAAGACAAGGCGCAACGAACCGTCTACCCTGATTCACCGGGCGCGACGAAGCGATCAAGCGGTTCGCCGCGCCAGTTGGCCTTCGCGATTTCGATACGCTCATGGACGTCTTCCGGTACGGAAGGAAGGTCATGGATTGGCAGGAGCAGCGGCCGAAGGCCTCTTAGATTTGCCGTCTGGATCGCGATACCGGGACGAGCATTGAGCTCAAGCAGTGTCGGGCCTTTATGCTCGCAGATCACAATGTCTACACCGACATAGCCGAGGCCGATATGGTGTCCCAGCCTCGCGGCCAGGTCGAGGATGTCTGCCCAGGCTGGCACCTGGAAGTCCCGAACAGGCGTCTCGAAATCGGGGTGCAGATCAATCGAATCATTGTGTTGCACGCCTCTTGTCGTGATCCCGGTCACCAGATCGATCCCGGCTCCGACACCGCCTTGGTGTAGGTTGGCCTTACCGTCGGATTCTGCAGTCGGCAGCCTCAGCATCGACATGATTGGTACGCCGCGAAACACAATGACACGAACATCCGGCACGCCGCCGAAAGCGAGCTTCGAGAAGGCCGAATGCGGAACCAATCGCTCTTCGATCAGGACATGGTCGGAGCCATCTCCCATGGAGAACATACCCGACAGCATATTGCTGAGATGATATTTGACGTCCGACCAGGGCGTGATCTGGCCATTCATCCTGCGAAGCCCGCTCTTTGCGAGACCATTGAACACCATGATGCCGCCGCCGCCTGAACCGCGGGAGGGTTTCACCACAAAGCTCGAATGCTTGCGGGCGATACTCTCGATCAGATCGATCTCGCCGCCATAACGAATGACACCAAACTGTTCCGGAACAGTGACGCCTGCTTCCTTGGCCAGCTGCTTGGTGATGACCTTGTCGTCGACGAGCGGATAGAAGCGTCTTGGATTATAGGCCGCGATGAAGTCCAGGTTTCGGCTATTGATGCCGAGAACACCGGACTTAGCGAGGCGGGTGAAGGGTTTCATGTTGATGATTTGGATGGCTCTGCCTGTTCGGCCTGATCGGCGAGAACCTTGAAGCGCACGAATTCGGTGGCTTTGTAACCGGTATACCGGCCGAGAACGAGCACGATGGCCAGGACGATGAGAAGCAGTTCAGGAAACACGATCGCAATATGCTCAATATATTCGCTGGTCAGAATGTAATAACCGGGAACGGCGCAGGCGAGCGACCCGACGGCCTTCTTCATGGCATCTTTCGCACCAGCCTCCTCCCAGGTCAGTGACATCCGTTCAATCGTCATTGTGATAATTACGATCGGGAACAGAGAGATGGACAGCCCTGTCTGAATGCCTGCCGCTTCGCCAAACAGGGCGATCGCCATCATCAGGAAAGTAACGATGATCAGCACAGCCGCGAGGCGCGGCACGAGCAATAATTGAAGCTGATTGAAATAGGCGCGCAGGACGAGACCGGTCGCGACAATCCCGACAAACAGCACCATGCCGGTAAACAGCTGCGGTTCGCGGAAGGCCAGCGCAATCAGGATTGGCATGAAAGTACCAAAGGCAGGCACGCCGATAACTTGCTTCAGGATCACGATAATCAGAGCGCCGAGCGGGATAAGGAGCAGGACCCGAAAGACAAGCTGCAGATCGACCGGCAGGGTCAGCAGCGATGTCGCATTGACCCACGGCGCAAACTCTTCGCCGCGCTCCATGGCCCGGACGAGCTGACTTTCGAAGTTTCGCGCGACGGACCACGACACACCCAGCCGGCGAAACCCGTCTCCATCAACGATGGGTGCACGATCATACACGATCGGGAGCGTCCGCGAATTGTCGAGAGGCTCTGCGGTTCTGCCGCTGGCGCTGACCCAGGTATCGTCCAGCCAATACTCGACCCAGCTTTCCAGTGGGGCCTGGCGTGTATCGGTATCAAGCATGATACCCTGAACATGCCGCGCAGGCGTGCCTGCCGCGTTCAGCAGGAATACCAGCCGGTCCGAGACGTTCCCTATTTCCGTGGGGCCGCCCTCGATTATCGTCGTAATGCGGTCGTCTTCTTCATCGGCGTTCAGG
>NZ_JBARZC010000246.1:0-5542 GCF_049649345.1 Henriciella sp.
GGCTCAATGCGGGCGAGGAGGCGAGGCTGCTGGCGCTCGATGCCGGTCAGCTCTGGCAGCTGGCGCGCCGCTAGCGGGCGTCGCGGGTCGCTTTCGTGCAATCAAGCACAGGTGCGGGACGCGTATCGTTGTCCGCCTCCGCCGCGCTCAGCTTCGCCGTGTCGATAAAGCCCGACAGACTTGGGTGGTCCGCGAACTCCTGCGCCAGCACATAGGCCATGCCGCAGGCGCCGAGTTCGCTGAAGTGAGTGTTGTCCTCGACGCCGTCCGGGAACCGGGGATGTCCATCGCCAGCATCGTGCCACAGATAGTCCTGCTTGCTGGCTTCGCGTCCAATTCCTTCGAAATAGGCAAGCCCGTGGCGGGCAAGGTCGACGAAGGGAACATCCAGCTCTTCGGCCACTGTTTCGGCGGCCTGAAGGTAGAGACCGTGCGTTTCAACCATTGCCGGTCCTTCCCAGAGCCGGCGCGGCGCCGATGACACGATGACGGGGATCGCATCTTTTTCCCGGACATCCACGACATAGTTTTCCAGCAAAGCCGGATAGTCGGTTCGTGGATCGGCGTAGCGTTCAGGCGCGTCATCGCGCGAATCATTATGACCGAAGCTGATCAGCACGACGTCGCCTGCCTTCAACGTATCGAGCAGGGCGTTCCATTTGCCTTCATCGGCAAAGCTGCGAAGGCTTCGGCCATTGACGGCGCGGTTGTCGAGCTGGGCCGGCGAGGCCATGAAGTAGGCAAGCGTCTGGCCCCAGCCGATCTGGGGCGCGCGCTCCGGCGGATAGTCAGCCGCCGTCGAATCGCCCGCGATGACGAGGTGAGGCAGGTCAGGCTCGGGCTCGGAGCTGGCGGAGCAGGCCGGAAAGGCGAGCAGGGCAAGAATAGCGATCGCTTTGAAGTCGGCCGGTCTCATCATCGCGTCCTACCGGCCCTTGAACTCTGCTTCGCGCTTCTCAAGGAACGCCATCATGCCTTCGCGGGCATCTTCGGACCGCAAGAGCGGCAGGAGCTGCAGGAAGACGTGATGGACGTGCTCCGTGAACGGCTCTGAGAGGCCCATGCGCATCAGGCGTTTGGAGGCCTGAACCGCCAGCGGGGCGTTCGATGTGATCTCCTTGGCCAGCTTGCGGGCTTCTTCCATCAGCGTGTCATGTGGCACCACTTTCGCGCAGAGCCCTTCTTCGAGGCACTCATCTGCCTTCAGGGTGCGGCCGGTAAAGATCAGCTCGCACGCCTTCTCCCAGCCGAGCATGCGCGGCAGAAACCATGTCCCGCCACTTTCCGGCAGGATGCCGCGCTTGGTAAAGGCCGCCGCCATCTTGGCCTTGTCAGACATGATGCGGATATCGCAGCCAAGCGCTGTGTCCATGCCATAGCCGGCAGCGCCGCCATTGATGGCGCAGATGGTCGGGGTATCCATGTTGAACAGGATGGTGGGCGGCGTGTTGCGAAGGTCGAGATTGGCCGATGAGACCGCGCCTGACCCCATGCTCTCCCCCTTGGTCGCGCTTTCAAGATTGAGCCCGGCGCAGAAGGCCCGTCCCGCGCCGGTCAGGATCACGCAGCGGACATCCGGGTCAGCATCGGCCTTGAGCAGCGCCTGAGAGAGCCCGTCCAGCATCGGCCCGGAGATTGTGTTCATCCGATCCGGCGCGTTGAGGGTGATGGTCGCGATGTGGTCTGCGACCTCGTATATGATTTCGTCGATTTTGGTTGCTGTGTCGGCCATGACGTCTCTCCCTTCAGTCGCTCAGAAGAGAATAACCGCGGTGTTCACGCCTGACTATCGGTGACGCTGGGGAGGGTTAGTCGTCATCCATCCGCAGCGCCGCCACAAACGCCTCCTGCGGAATTTCGACCTTGCCGAACTGGCGCATGCGCTGTTTGCCGGCTTTCTGCTTTTCGAGCAGCTTCTTCTTGCGCGTTGCGTCGCCGCCATAGCATTTCGCGGTGACATCCTTGCGCAGGGCCGAAATGGTTTCGCGCGCGATGACCCGTCCGCCGATCGCCGCCTGGACCGGGATCTTGAACATCTGGCGCGGGATGAGGTCTTTCAGTCGCTCGCACATTTGGCGCCCCCGGCCTTCGGCACGGTCGCGGTGGACCAGCATGGAGAGGGCATCGACGGGTTCGTCATTCACAAGGATCGACATCTTCACGAGATTCTCGGCGCGGTGGCCGATGATCTCATAGTCGAAGCTCGCATAGCCCTTGGAGATGGATTTGAGGCGGTCATAGAAGTCGAAGACGACCTCGTTGAGCGGAAGCTCATACTTTACCATGGCCCGCCCACCGACATAGGACAGCTCTTTCTGGATGCCGCGCCGGTCCTGGCAGAGTTTCAGGATGCCGCCGAGATAATCGTCGGGTGTGTAGATCGTCGAGGAAATCCAGGGCTCGCGGATTTCGGCAATCTTCACCACGTCTGGCATGTCCGCCGGATTGTGCAGCTCGATCTCGGTGCCATCCGTCATCGTCATCTCGTAGACAACTGACGGCGCTGTCGCGATCAGGTCGAGGTCGAACTCGCGGCTGAGGCGTTCCTGGATGATTTCGAGGTGGAGAAGCCCGAGGAAGCCGCAGCGAAAGCCCATGCCGAGCGCCGCAGAGGTTTCCATTTCCCAGGTGAAGGACGCGTCATTGAGGCGTAGCTTGCCCATGGCGGCGCGCAGATCATCAAAGTCGCCTGCATCGACCGGGAAGAGGCCGCAGAAAACCATCGGCACGACTTCCTTATAGCCTGGAAGCGGCGTGTCGGTCTGGTTTTTCTCGTCTGTGATCGTGTCGCCGACAGCTGTGTCACCGACTTCCTTGATCGAGGCGACGAGGAAACCGACCTCGCCGGGGCCAAGCTCGTCGACATCCATCGGCTTGGGCCCGAAAATGCCGACCTTGTCGACGTCATAGGTCGACTTGGTGCGCATCATCCGGATTTTCTGCTTCTTGCGCAGAACACCGTCCACGATGCGGACGATGACGACGACGCCGAGATACGGGTCGTAATAGGCATCGATCAGCGAGGCCTTGAGCGGATTGGTCGCGTCGCCGGTCTTGGGCGGTGGCAGGCGCGTGACGATCGCTTCAAGCACATCCTCAATGCCGATATTGTTCTTCGCCGAGGTCATGATCGCATCGGACGCGTCGAGACCGATAATGTCCTCGATCTGCTCTTTCACGCGGTCCGGTTCGGCCGCCGGCAGGTCGATCTTGTTGAGGACAGGGACAATCTCATGGTCCTGGTCGATCGCCTGATAGACGTTTGCGAGGGTCTGCGCCTCGACGCCCTGGGAGGCGTCGACTACAAGCAGGGAGCCTTCGCAGGCGGCCAGACAGCGCGAGACTTCGTAAGAGAAGTCAACGTGTCCCGGCGTGTCCATCAGGTTGAGGACATAAGTCTCACCATCCTTGGCCGTGTAGTTCAGGCGGACGGTTTGCGCCTTGATCGTGATGCCGCGTTCCTGTTCGATATCCATGGAATCGAGCACCTGTTCGCGCATCTCACGATCGGTGAGGCCGCCGGTAAACTGGATCAGCCGGTCAGCGAGCGTGGACTTGCCGTGGTCGATATGCGCCACGATGGAAAAATTGCGGATCTTGTCGCGGGGTGTCATAGGGCGGCATATAGCGAGGCTTGAGCGCTGCGACTAGCGGGGAGTTGCTGTCAATGCGGGTGAGGCACAGGGTTTCTGTAAACACTCGCGCAGTATAAAAGCACTCCATGCCCGATACGCAGACCCTCATAGACAAGACTGTCGAGACCCAGCCCGGCATTACGCCGGAAGGCTGGCTGACCGATAGCTGGTATCTGGGGTGTACGTCGAAAGAGCTGAAACCGGGCGGGCTCAAGCATGTCATCATGCTTGACCAGCCGATTGTGATCGGACGGACAGAGCAGGGCGAAGCGTTCGCGCTGCGCGATATCTGTCCGCACCGGCTGGTGCCGCTAAGCGCCGGGAAGATGATCGAGACGGCGGGCGAGCCGACCGTCGAGTGCCCCTATCATGGCTGGCGCTTCGGGACCGATGGCGTCTGCCGCCATATGCCGTCCGTGCTGGAGGAGCAGCCCTATGAGGCAAGCCGCTTCAAGGTTCGCAACTATCCGGTGGCCGAGAAGAATGGGCTGATCTTCGTTTTCATCGCGCATGACCCGAAGTTCGAGGGCGAGCCGGATGTGCCGCCGCCAGACTTTGGCGCGCTGCCGGACACGCCGAAATTCGTCATCGTCGAAGAATTCAACGCCCACATGGATGATGCGGTTGTTGGCTTGATGGACCCGGCGCATGTGGCTTTCGTCCATTCGCAATGGTGGTGGCGCCCGCCAAGCGTGGGCCTCAAACTGAAAGAGAAGCCTTTTGTGCCGCGTGACCGGGGCTGGGCGATTGATCGCCACCAGCCGTCATCCAATTCGCTAGCCTACAAGGCGGTGTTCGGCGGCAAGGTGACGACAGAGATCATTTTCCAGCTGCCCGGCTATCGCTGGGAGATTGTCGAGAATGAAAAGGCGCGGCTGCTGACGCTGACCTGCCTGACGCCGGTCTACAAGAAGAAGACGAAGATCACTCAGGTGACCTGGTTTACCGGCGCGCCGCTACTCAATCTCGCCATCCCGATCTTCAAGCCGGCCGCGCGCAAATTCCTTCGTCAGGATGGCGACATTGTCGACCTTCAGAATGAAGGCATGAAGTATCAGAAGGCGATGATCTGGATCGACGATATCGATGTGCAGGCCAAATGGTACCGCACGCTCAAAAAGGAATGGGCGACGTCGCGCACTGATGACCGCCCCTTCGAGAACCCGATCAAGCCGGTCACACTGCGCTGGCGCAGCTAGGCGTCATCTCATATCCAGCAGCGGTGTGAAACCGCCGAAGATCATTCGCTTTGCATCAAATGGCATCTCATTCGCCTGCATCCGCGGGTCAGCCATGATGGTCTTCCAGCCAGCATCGCTCGCTTCTTTCGAGGGCCACTCGACCCAGCCAAAGCCGACAGTCTCGTCAGCCGTCGCCTGAACGGAGCGCTGGAAATCGGTGACCTTGCCTTCTGGGACGTTGACGCCCCAGCCATCGACCACGCGGGTCGCGCCATGCTCAACGAAGAGCTTGCCCATGGCGGTCGCTGAGGCCGTGTAGGCTTGCTTGTTTGTCGTCGTGACCGGGATCACTGTGCCGTTGATATAGTCGGTGCCAGAAGCGCTGCCCGTATCGGCGATGGTTTCAAACCCGCCATAGATCATCCGCTTGCCGTCAAATGGCATTTTACCCATTTGCTCAAAGCGTGGATCACTCATCATTTTCTGCTCGGCAGCGTCGGCCACATCCTTTGAGGGATACTCGAACCAGGAGAAGACGATCTTCTCGCCTGGTTCGGCTTTTACCGCGCGGCGATGATCAGTGACCTCACCATCTGGTACATCCTCTTCCCAGGACTCGACCATGCGTGTGACGCCAAACTCCTTGAAGATCTGGAATGCCTCTTCGGCGTGCTTTTTGTAGGCGTCCTTGTTCGCTTCCGGAACGGCGGCGACGAAGCCCTGGAT
>NZ_JBARZC010000247.1:0-4631 GCF_049649345.1 Henriciella sp.
CCGTAAGCTAGAAGGAGAGCCCAATGAACAAGGGTGAACTTACAAAAGCCGTCGCAGAATCTGCTGGCATGTCTCAAGCAGACGCCGGCAAGGCGGTAGACGCAGTTTTCGACACCATCTCAGGTGCAGTGAAAAGCCGTAAGCAGGTTGCTATTGCCGGCTTCGGCACGTTCCACGCCAAAACGCGTGGTGCACGTGAAGGTCGTAACCCGGCAACGGGCGAAACGATCCAGATTCCTGAGAAGACGTCAGGTGCTTTCAAGCCGGCATCGGCTCTGAAAGACATCTAGGCTTCGTCTAGATCTCAGATCTTGAGGCGGCGCGCTGGTTTCAACCGGCGCGCCGCTTTCGATTCCAGCAGGGCCGTTTGCAGAAGGCCCGCGACCATCGACGCAATCAGCACCGCCTGCATCATGCCCATGGCCCCGCCGCCCCGCTCCATGCCGAGATACCAGGTCAGCGGCAGCATGAGCAGGAAGTAGGAACCAAGATGAATAAAGGTCGGCGGCCAGATCACATTCTGCGCCCGCATCGCCATGGACGCGACATTTTGCAGCCCGTCGAACACGATTACGAATGACGTGAACCCGATAATCGGGATCAGCGACGCGTGAATCGGCACGCCGGCGACTTCCGCATCCGACTTGATCAGGATCGAGGCGAGCGGCGCCTGGAATATCCACACAAGACTGCCGAGCAGGATGCCCACCAGCACGGTTACCACGATGCCAAGTCGCGAGGCTTCGCGAACCTGATCGGAATTCTTCCGCCCATAGGCTTCGGCGACGCGCACACTTGTGGCCGTGCCGAGACCGAGGAAGGCCATGAAGCAGAACCCGATGACATGGATCGCCATGCCATAGATCGTGTTCACGGCCGTACTGATGAGCGTTGCCACGATAAAGGTCGAGTTGAACCCGCCCCACTCGGCCACATTCGAGACGGCTGTGCCATAGCCGACCGAGAACATGCGCCGCGCCTCTCCTGGCGGGCCTTCGCTCGACGGCTTGAACGCAGGCGACATGCGCCAAACCGCAACCAGAAACAGGATCACCAGAAACCAGCGCGTGCCTGTGGTCGCAATTGCGACGCCATCCGCGCCAAGCTTTGGCATGCCCCACCAGCCGGCGACCACGGCAAGATCGATCACGAGATTGATCAGCACGCCAGCATACATGATCACCGTGACCACCAGCGGTCGTCTCAGCGCTTCAAGATAGGACCCGGCGACGTGGGTGAGCATATGACCGATCAGGCCAATCGACAGAATCCGCGTGACTGAAGCCGTGCCTGCAGCGACATGCGCCTCAAACCCGAACAGCCGGAACATCGGCCCAGCGATGAGAAAGATCACAACAGTCAGCAGTGTCCCGAACCAGAGCGAGAATTTGATGCCGCGCCGGAAGATACGGCCGGTATCTGCGCCCTGTCCAATGCCGGAGAGTTCGGCCGTCAGCACAGACACGCCCATGAGAAGTCCCATGGTGAGCCCGAGCGAGACACCGATCGGCAGCCAGGAATTCAGGACAAAAGGCAGCTCCCCCGGCGCATTCTGGCCAAGCACGATCACATCCGTCAGGCCCATCAACATCATCGCAGCGCGCGAGACGGCAATCGGCCCTGACAGCCGCAACAGATCTGCAATGTCGGATGGCCTCGCCCAGGCGGGCCAGACCCGCCTGCGACGCATGGCTCGTCTCCCTTTTAGCTCGCGGCGCGCGTATCGGCGCTGACGGCTTCTTTCATGTGTTGGAGCTTCTCTGCGATCATGAAGGCCAGCTCAAGCGCTTGTTCGCCATTGAGGCGAGGATCGCAGTGAGTGTGGTATCGAGATGACAGATCCGCTTCGGAGATGGCCTGGGCGCCGCCAATACACTCGGTGACATCCTGGCCGGTCATCTCGAAATGAACCCCGCCTGGATAGCATCCCTCATCGGACACGATCTCGATAAACTGGCGCACTTCTGAGAGGATCCGGTCCACCGGCCGCGTCTTGAAGCCGCTCTCGGTTTTCAGCGTATTGCCGTGCATCGGATCGCAGGACCAGACGACGCTGCGCCCGCTCTTCTTCACCGCGCGCACGATTGGCGAAAGGCCTTTTTCGACGCCTTCTGATCCAAAGCGCGTGATCAGCGTGATCCGGCCAGGTTCGTCTTTCGGGTTCAGCGTCTCGATCAGGCGCAGGAGCTCGTCTGTCTCAAGGCCCGGCCCGCACTTGATACCCAGCGGATTGCGGATGCCCTTGCAGAACTCGACATGCGCATGATCAATCTGGCGCGTCCGGTGACCGATCCACAGCATGTGCGCCGAGGTGTCGTACCAGTCGCCCGAAGTGGAATCGACGCGTGTCATCGCTTCCTCGAAACCAAGCAGCAGGGCTTCATGCGATGTATAGACATCGACTTGCGCCATTTGCGGCACCGATTGCGAATTCACACCGCACGCATTCATGAAGGACAGCGCATCGCTGATCCGGTCTGCCAGCGCGCTATAGCGTGCGCCCTGCGGCGAGCGGTCAACAAAGCCGAGCATCCAGCGGTGGACGTTCGCGAGGTCGGCATACCCGCCCTGCGAGAAGGCGCGCACGAGGTTCAGCGTCGATGCCGCCTGAGAGTAGCTCTTGATCAGCCGCTCAGGGTCGGGAAGCCGGGCGTCCTCGGTGAAGTCCATGCCATTGATATTGTCGCCGCGATAAGAGGGAAGCGTGACGCCATCAATCGTCTCTGTCGCAGACGAGCGCGGCTTGCCGAACTGTCCCGCCAGACGGCCGACTTTCACCACGGGCTTGGAGGCCGCGAAGGTCAGCACGACCGCCATTTGCAGCATGACGCGCAGCGTATCACGAATATTGTCGGCGCTGAATTCCTTGAAGCTCTCGGCGCAGTCGCCGCCCTGCAACAGGAAAGCCTCGCCGGCCGCCACCTTGCCGAGCTGCTGTTTCAGCCGGCGCACTTCACCTGCAAACACCAGCGGCGGAAACGCCTTAAGGCGTGCTTCAACATCGCCAAGGGCTGTCGCATCCGGATAATCCTCCGGAATATGCTTGGCAGGCTTTGCTCTCCAGCTGTTCGGTGTCCACGTCATTGCTCAACTCCTCAGGCGCGCGTCTAAATCATATTGGCACCTGTCGCACAAGTTTTACCACAATTCACCGGCAGTTTCTGTGGCGGAATCATCACCATTGCCCTAGTGCAGGGGCAAAAGAAAAATGCGGAGCCTCCCATGTCGCATGCGTTCATCGCTCACGGCCCGAAAGACGTCGACAGCCTGCTGAAAGTCCACGAAGCACTGCGTCAGGCCGGCATTCCGGTCTGGTATGATGCGCCCGGGGCCGACACTGAAGAAAGCCGCGCGACGATTGCGGACGCCATCGACAAGAGTTTTGCCATGGTCGTGCTGGTCTCGGCCAGCGCTGTACGCTCGCGCGAGGTTCAGGCGCAGATCGAGCGCGCTGTTTCTCGCGGCATGACCATTTTTCCCTTTCGCTCCGATAATGCTCGCCTGTCCGGCGTCTTCAAGAAAGAGCTGGCGGGCAGCCTCACCGATGGGCTGATGGATGAAGGCGGCCTTCAGAAACTCGTCACGCGCGTGCGCCGCCGCTACCGACAGAAATCACCTGTCATCTCGGTGATGAACCTCAAGGGCGGTGTCGGAAAGACGACGATAACCTCGCAAGTCTTCGGCGCCTGGCAGGCCTCGATTGGCGGGCGCGTTCTGCTTGTCGACCTCGACCCGCAATACAATCTGACCCAGACCTTCTTTGACATGGACCTCGCTGATCAGAGCGCCATGCAGGACAAGTCCGTCATCTCGCTTTTTGAACGCAGCCGGCTCCATGCCAGCGATGCAGTTTCGCCCGCCGAGGCCTGGAGCAAGCTCTCCACAGAACCGATCCCCGCGCCTGATCCGGATGATATTGCCCATCCCCTGATGGATAGCGATGCGCCCGGCGGCGTGCTGGACCTGATTTCAGGCCAGTTCGAGATCTCGAAATACGCGTTCGCGACGGACGCTGCCGCCCTTGCCGCCATCCGCGAGAATTTCCTGCGCATGATCGACCATTTGCGTAGCGCCTATGACCTCATCGTCTTCGATACCAATCCAAACGCCACCTTCCTGACCAAATGCGCCCTGGAAGCGAGCGACCGCGTCATCGCGCCCATGCATCCCGACATGTATTCGCTGCGGGGGGTGAAGCTCCTCAATCTCGTCTTGAACGAGCAGATCGCCGAGGATGTCAGGCCGCAGCTTTCAGTTCTCTTCAACCGTGTCTCGCGCAATGAGCAATCGGCATTCGAAGCCGACGCCCGCAATGGCGCCCATGATCAGCGCGCTGGATTCAAACTCTCAGAAGCGCTGCTCCAGCACGCCATCCCGAAGAGCGGCCATCTCGCCGTGCGCGCGCCAGAGCCAGAGGACGCGCCCTGGAAAAGCCTTGTCATACACAAGGGCCGCGGCGGCGGTCTCAAGCCTGTGCGCGAGGCCCTGAAGGCATCTGCCGGCGAGATCCGCCAGCTGCTCATGGCGTCAGCGTAACAGTCGCCTCAGGCAGGCTCGACGTCTGGCACCCATTTCTGGCGAAGGGTGACGATCTCTTCTGCAATCGTCGGATGGACCGCGCAGGTCTTGTC
>NZ_JBARZC010000248.1:0-3587 GCF_049649345.1 Henriciella sp.
CGCGCGGGCTTTCGCTTCGACGATGCTCATGTCCAGCGTGTCGAACCCATCCAGCGCGCCGGAGAGGGCGCGCAGAGACAGGATAGGCGGCGTGCCATTGGCAAAGCGGCGGATGTCAGGCGCCGGCTTGTATTCCGGGTCGAACGTGAACGGTCTGGCATGCCCCATCCAGCCGGGCAGGGGAGTGGTTACCTGCTGGACCACATCACTGTGCGCATAGACGAAGGCCGGCGCTCCCGGCCCACCATTCAGATATTTGTACGTACAGCCGGCCGCGAATTTCGCGCCGTCGGCTTTGAGGTCGAGGGCAAGCACACCGGTTGCGTGGCTGAGATCCCAGATGATCACCCCGCCTGCCTCTGTGGCCCGCTCTTCTGCCGCTGCAATATCGGCGACAGAGGCGGTGCGATAGTTGACCGCTGATTGGATGAGCACGCCGCCCGTCGCCTCAAGCCTCTCCAGCCCGGAGCCCGGCGCGGCGCGTTCGAACGCCGCCCCCGCCAGGCTGGCAAGCTGCTCGATCATGTACTGATCGGTCGGAAATTCGTCCGCCTCGACGATCAGCATTTGAGAGGCGGCGAGCGGAAGCGCCGCGCCGGCAAGCTTGTAGAGATTCGTCGAGACGCTGTCAGCAACGATCACATCGCCCGCATCAACCCCGATCAGGCGAGCGATCCGCGCGCCGGTCTTGCGCGCCAGGTCGAACCATCCGGCCTCATTCCAGGAGCGGATCAGGCCGCGGCGCCATTCGCCGGATGAGGCATCTTCGAGGGCGCCAAGCGCAGCCTTGCTCGCCGGGCCGAGCGAATGCCCATCGAGATAGATGAGCCCGTCTTCAAGATCGAACGCGCCGCGAACGCCGCCAAGCGGATCAGCCGCATCCTGCGCTGCTGCGTCGTCGCGGCTCTGTGGCAGCGTAAAATTCATCGACACCTCTTTGCTGGCGCATCCGATATTAGCGCTTGCGCCGGCCACGCCCAGCGCGTCACATGACGCGGCAAGCGGGGGCAGCGCAAGGGAAGACGATGAAATCACATGCAATTCTGGCCGCTGGTCTGGTCCTGGCAGCATGCAGCACAGGCGGGCCGCCCGCAGAGACGAAGCCAGCACTGAAGACGGAGGCGCCCATGGCAGCGCTTATGACCTGGTCGGACCTGCTAGCGGCGCCGAAGCCTCAACCCGACCGGACCGTGCGCACCGGCTCCGGCGAAACCGATATCGTCGATGTCTGGCTCCCGGATGGCGCAGGCCCGCACCCGACAGTTCTCATGATCCATGGCGGATGCTGGCAGAAATCCATCGCGGACCGCACGCTGATGAATTATGCGGCTGATGCCCTGCGCCAGGAGGGGCTGGCGGTCTGGAACATTGAGTATCGCGGCGTTGATGAAGCCGGCGGCGGGTATCCCGGCACCTTTCTTGATGTGGCACGCGGTGTCGATGCGTTGGGCGAGCTTGGGCCGGGCCTCGGTCTGGAGACGGGCAAGGTCGCCGCTTTCGGTCATTCGGCCGGCGGGCATCTCGCACTCTGGGCCGCCGCCCGCCACAAACTGCCGGCCGAAAGCCCGCTCTATGCCGAAGATCCGCTGCCGATTGCCGGTGTCGTGAATTCAGGCGGGCTCGCCGATCTCGAAGTGTCAGCGCCTGTGACACAGCCGGGCTGTCTTGCAGACATATTGGAGCAGCTCGTCGGCGCGCCGTCCGAAGGACGCCCGGACGTCTACTCCGCCACCTCGCCTGCCGAGATGCTCCCGATCGGCGTCAGGCAGATCAGCGTGAATGGAGCAGGCGACAGGATTGCGCCGCCCATCCTGGGCGAAAGCTATACGCAGAAAGCCGCCGGCGCAGGTGACGAGGCCGGTGTTCTGATTGTCCCGGCCAGCGGCCATGTCGAACTGATTGCGCCGGGAACAGACGCGTTCCAGACGCAGACCGCTCTCCTGAAATCGATACTCGGTCTCGGCCCGGACCAGCCCGGCGACTAGCGCATTACGTCTGGCAAATCGTCCGTATCGGCCGGTTCATGCTGGATGATCACCTGAGCGCCAAGCGTATCGGCCCGGTCCTCGAAGGTTTCCATCGACGCCAGGGTGGCGTCTTCACTCGAATTGAACTGCGGCACACGCTTCAACTCGCGGCTTTCGGTGCGGTGATAGAGATCACCGGTCAAAAGGACGGGGCCGGTCTCGGGCAGGTTGACGAGGAGCGAGGCGTGGCCCGGCGTATGGCCGGGTGTCATGAAGATGATGACGGAGCCATCGCCGAACACGTCGTGATTGTCGGGAATGATCTCGTAGGTCAGCAGATCGAAGCCCGGAAACTGGTTGGCCGCGTCGGCGCCGTCGGCATCGCTCTCGCCTGCGGCAGGGGCTTCTTCAGAGACTTCCGGTTCGGGGAACATATAGTCATATTCCATCTGGTTCACGAGCCAGACCGGGTCCTCCAGCAGGTCGACCTGGCCGGTATGATCGAAATGGCTGTGGGACACAGCGACATAGTCGATATCGCTCATGGAGAGGCCGAGATCTTTTACTTGCTCGCTGATGGTTTCATCGAGCGACACGGTAAAGACGCCCGTGGCCTGTTCTTCCTGCGACGTCAGAATGCCCGGCAGGCCGAGATCCCACAGCAGATTGCCATCCGGATGGCGCACCAGCCAGCACGTATTGGTGAACGTATCGGTTTCGCCGGCGTAATCGCCCGCTGTGGAGAAGATATCGAGATCAGAAACATAGATCGTCCCGCAATCGAGCTTGATGAGCTGAACGCTATCCACGCCATCAGCTGCCGCATCATCGCCCTCAGGCTCTGGCGCAGAGCTAACGCCATCTGAGGGCGCGGAGGCATCGCCGTTCGTATCGGCCTCGTCTGCGGGGCCTGAGCAGGCAGCGATGGCGAGAAGGAAGGCGCATGCCGACCCGAGTAAGACGTGTTTCATCTGATCAACCCCTGATTCCTGACGTCGTATTAGACCTGATCGCCAGACTTTGAAAGGCTTGCCCCATCGGGATTGATCTTGCGGTAAAAGCAGGACGGCCGGCCCGTATGACAGGCACGCCCGTCCTGCCTGACCTTGAGAAGCACAGCGTCCTGATCGCAATCCACGCGGATTTCCTCGACATGCTGGAGGCTGCCTGACGTCTCGCCCTTCACCCAGAGCTTCCGGCGTGAGCGGGACCAGTAGGTCGCCCGGCCTGTCTCGATCGTCTGGCGCAGGGCATCTGCATTCATCCAGGCAAGCATCAGAACCTCGCCGCTCTCCGCGTCCTGCGCAATTGCGGCGATCAGCCCGTCGGAGTTGAATTTCGGGCGCAGCTCAGGGGCCTCGTCCTGGGACTTGCCTTCAAGAGGGGGAGCGAAGTCGGTCATGCAATCTGTCCTAAATGATGCCGCGCGCTTTTAGGTCGGCGATCTGGTTTTCGTTCCTGCCGAGTGCGGCCAGAATCTCGCTCGTGTGCTCGCCAAGGCTGGGCGCCGGCCGCGCGGCCTTGCCCGGCGTTTGCGACAGTTTCGGGAAGACGCCCTGCATCGGCACCTCCCCGACAACTGGATGCACCATGCGGATAATCGCCTCGCGCGCCTTGATG
>NZ_JBARZC010000249.1:0-5910 GCF_049649345.1 Henriciella sp.
AGACACCATTACTAGCAGCACCTCAATCTGCGGTTACTGCAAGTTGGTATTCAAACCTAGCGTACCGCCTAAACGACTAGGCTGGTATGGCGACCCAATGGGCGGCGGCAACGGATTCGACTGGAAACGAGCGTGAGTCACGGCGTTCATCTGAACGGTCTTAGCTGCTTTCCTTGATGGCGCGCCGCTGCTAAAGCCCCGGCCCATGAGCACACTGATCCAGACCCCGCCAAAAGCGCCCGTAAAAACCCAGCCCAAGGTCGGCATCGTCTCGCTGGGCTGCCCCAAGGCGCTGGTGGATTCCGAGCGGATCATCACGCGGCTGCGGGCCGAGGGCTATGCGATTGCGCCGGACTATCAGGGCGCAGACCTCGTGCTCGTGAACACGTGCGGTTTCCTCGACAGTGCGCGCGATGAGAGCCTTGAGGCGATCGGCGAGGCGATCGAGGCGAATGGCAAGGTGATTGTGACGGGGTGCCTCGGCGCTGAACCTGAAGTAATCCAGAAGGCGCATCCAAAGGTGCTCGCGGTGACAGGCCCGCACCAGTATGAGCAGGTGATGGAGGCGGTGCATACGCATCTGACGCCGCCGCCCAATGCGTTCACGGACCTCGTGCCCGAGAGCGGCATCCGGCTGACGCCGCGCCACTATGCCTATCTGAAGATCTCCGAAGGCTGCAATAATCGCTGCAGCTTCTGCATCATTCCGAAACTGCGCGGGGATCTTGTCTCCCGCCCGATCCATCATGTGCTGACCGAGGCCGAGCGTCTCGTCAAAGCCGGGGTGAATGAGCTGCTCGTGATCAGCCAGGATACGTCTGCCTATGGCCTCGATGTGAAGTACCAGCCGCAGACCTGGCGCGGCGAGGACTACGAGACCCGCTTTCTTGATCTGGCGCGCGGGCTCGGCACCCTCGGCGCCTGGGTGCGGATGCATTATGTTTACCCCTACCCGCATGTCGACAAGGTCATCCCGCTGATGGCGGACGGGAAAATCCTCCCCTATCTCGACATCCCGTTCCAGCATGCCTCGACCAATGTGCTGAAACAGATGAAGCGCCCGGCCAAGCAGGACCGGGTGCTCGAACGCATTCAGCAATGGCGCCGCGATGTGCCGGGCATGACCATCCGCTCGACCTTCATTGTTGGCTTCCCGGGCGAGACGGAAGAAGACTTCCAGATCCTGCTCGACTTTATCCGCGAAGCGAAGATCGACCGGGCCGGCTGCTTCAAATACGAAAATGTCGAACATGCCGAGAGCCGGGCGCTGGACGGGCATCTTCCCGAAGAGGTCAAGGAAGAGCGCTGGCACCGCTTCATGGCGCTGCAGGCGGAAATTTCGTCCGAACGCGCCGCTGCGCAGATCGGCACCGTGCAGGACGTCATCATCGACGGCCCGGGCGAGGAGCCGGGCGAAATGCTGGGCCGCTCAAAGGCCGATGCGCCGGAAATTGACGGCGTCGTTTACCTTGAGAATGCCGATCATCTCAGCGCCGGGGATATCGTCAGCGCGCGGATTTCGGATGCGGACGAGTATGATCTCTACGGGGCGCCGGCTTAAGTCTTGTGCCAGCGGCCTTGTGGTTCGACCCTCATCCTGAGCGTGTCGAAAGACGCTCACCATGGCGGCCTTTTACGGACCTCAGAAATAGCCCGCCATGGTGAGCGAAGTCGAACCATGGCGGGCGTTACACTGAACATGCAAGGCCGGAGGTCCCGGCCTTGGTGGGGATGGTCGCGAACAGGCCTGCGCGCCTAGTTGCTGATCTCGTTGCGGATTTTCACTTCTGCGCCTTCCGGGATGCCAAGCTCGGCGAAGCTCCAGGTCAGCGCGATGCCTTCAGGCAGCATGGCGCGGCAATAGTCGTCCTTCTCACGCACGAAGCCGACCGAGAAGCGGTCATCGCCCATGCGGCGGACATCGGTGCCGATGAAATCCTTGGTCGTGCAGCCATTTGAGGAGACGCGCGCCGTGATCGAATTGGCCGAGACGTCCGCGCCTTTGAGGGTGCCATAGGAGTGGCCCATGTCCCAATTGGTGTGCACATCATCATCACCATCGACCGCAATCACGCAGCCAGACAGGGCCATTATACCGGCAGCCGCTGCAGCTGCCATTACAGGAGAAAACGTTTTTCGCATTTTTTGAAGAACCTTATTGACTTACGATAAAAGGATGTATTGAATATCGATAAGAGGAAGTCAAGCGCGTTCTTCCGGCTTCCACAAATCGTTCCAAAAGGACCCCTCCATGCGTACACACTCCCTGACCCTCGCCGTCGCTGCCGCAGCCCTCTTCGCCGCGCCGGCCCTCGCCGACACACAGACCTATGATGTCCGCAATTTCGATGGCCTCGATGTCTCCTCAGGCATCAAGGTGTTCTACGAGACAGGCGTCGCCCGCTCTGTCGTGGTCGAGAACAAGGATGGCGATTTCGACGACATCATCGTCGAAGTGGATGATGGCGACCTGGTCCTCAAACGCCCGCGCAAGATGGGCTGGAGCGGCAAGCGCACGCCTTACACCGTACGGGTTGGCGTGGAATCGCTGACGGAGGTGGAAGCCTCGTCCGGCTCGTATGTCGAAGGCGATGGCCTCAGCGGCGCAGATGCCGAGATCGATGTCTCGTCCGGGGCCAGCGTGCAGATCATCAATGTGTCGGTCGGCGAGATCGAGCTTGAATCCACCAGCGGCTCCAGCCTTACAGCCTCTGGCACATGCGAGACGGTGGAAGCCGATGCCTCGTCCGGCGCGACCGTCGAGGCCGGCGACCTGCAATGCGCGAACCTCGTCGCCGATGTTTCGAGCGGCGCCTCCATCCGCGCTTATGCCACAGATAGCGTAAATGCCGACGCCTCGAGCGGTGGCAGCGTCCGGGTCACGGGCGGCGCAACTAATGTGATCATCGACAAGTCCAGCGGCGGATCGGTTTCCGTCAGCTAGGGCACAGACAAGGAATATTGATGCGTGGGTCTCTGACCCGGACCCTTAAAATCGACGCCCGAGCGCATCAATACGCCCGTCCGGACAGCCAGGTGACCTGACATCACCGGCCATCCGGGCGGGCACTTTTGTAAGGCCATACGTTCCGAACGCGGCTAGCCGAAGTCGAAATCCTCCAGCTTGTGGCCGGGGTCTGGCCAGTCGAGGTCCAGACCCTCCATGGCCCCGCGCACGATCCGGGCGATGGCGGCGTTGCGGCGCGGACGGCTGTCGGCGGGGATCACATACCAGGGCGCCCACTCGGTCGAGCAGCGCTGGACCATTGTCTCATAGGCGGCCATGAAGTCCGGCCAGAGCTTCCTGTCTTCGAGATCGCCCGGATTGAACTTCCAGCGCTTGTGCGGATCTGTGATCCGCTCTCTCAGCCGCTCGCCCTGCTCGTCATAGCCGACATGCAGCATGAATTTCAGGATCTTTGTGCCGTTCTCGGTGAGGTGTTTTTCGAACTGGTTGATCTGGTCATAGCGCTGCTCGACCTGATCTGCTGGCGCGAACTCCCGGACCTTCACGACCAGCACATCCTCATAGTGCGACCGGTCGAAAATGCCGACAAAGCCCTTGCGGGGAGTCGCCTCATGCACGCGCCAGAGATAGTCATGGCCAAGCTCGACCCGTGTCGGCGCCTTGAACGCTTTCACTTTCATGCCGAGCGGGGAGGTCTTTGCGAAGACGTTGCGGATCACCCCGCTCTTGCCGGACGTATCCATGCCTTGCAGCACGATAAGCAACGCTTTCTCGCGCGTGGCATAGAGCAGATCCTGAAGCTCATCGATCGCGCCAGCGTCCTGTTTCAGGCACGTCTTGGCGTGCTTCTTGTCGGGAAAGAGCTCGCGATCCCCGCTGTCGCGCGACGAGAGGTCGAACGGCTCCCCGGGCGGCGCGAGGAAGCGGCTCGCGACCTCATCGATCGATGGTTTGCTCATGGGGCGCGCCTCCTAGGACATCTTGAATTACAAAAGAAAAAGCCGCGCCCAACAGAGCGCGGCTTGATCTGAACTGCAAGTCCGGCGGGGACTTACGAGGAATAGAATTCGACGACCTGGGCCGGTTCCATCTTGACCGGGTAAGGCACGTCATTGAGTTCGGGCACGCGCACGAAGGTTGCGGTCATCGCCTTGGGATCGATCTCGATATATTCAGGCACGTCGCGCTCTGGCGAGCCGAGGGCTTCGAGGACGAGAGCGAGGTTGCGGGACTTTTCGCGGATCTCGACAACGTCGCCCGGCTTCAGGCGGAATGAGCCGATATTGGTCTTGGTGCCGTTCACTTTCACGTGGCCGTGGTTCACGAACTGGCGGGCCGCAAAGATTGTCGGCACGAATTTCGAGCGGGAGACAAACGCATCCAGACGGCTTTCGAGCAGGCCGATGAGGTTCTCGGCGGTGTTGCCCTTGCGGCGGTTGGCTTCGTCATAGGTTGCGCGGAACTGCTTCTCGGTGATGTCACCATAGTAGAATTTCAGTTTCTGCTTGGCCATGAGCTGCAGACCATAGTCAGAGGTCTTCTGACGGCGGCCCTGGCCGTGCTGGCCTGGCTTGGTTGGGCGTTTGTTGACCGGGGACTTCGGGCGGCCCCAGATGTTTTCACCGACCCGGCGGTCGATCTTGTACTTCGTCGAGTGACGACGTGACATGGCAGTCTTCCTTGTTCGACGCGGGCCGGTGGAGCGTCCCTAGCGAGCTCCACGATTACAACGGCGGCACCGCACCACCCGTCCTGAAGTTGGCGCTTAAAAGCGAAAAGCGCCGGTTGGTCAAGAGGCCTGGCTGTGCTGGGCTGACTTGCCCTGACCGCGATGGCCATTCGGCTTGCGATTCCGGTTGCCATTGCGCGGCTTGCGGCGGCGCTGGCCATCTTTCGACGGGTGGAAGCTCTTGGCTTCGCGGTCGTTAATTGGCTCCTGTGCAGCGCCGGCTTCATTGCCCGGAAGACGGTTGCCGATCAGCTTCTCGATGTCGCGAAGCAGCTTGCGCTCCTCGCCGTCGCAGAGCGTGATCGCCGTGCCGCTTTCACCCGCGCGGGCCGTGCGGCCGATGCGGTGGACATAGGATTCTGGCACGTTGGGCAGCTCATAGTTCACCACATGGCTGACCATGTCGATATCGATGCCGCGGGCCGCAATGTCGGTGGCGACAAGGACTTTTAGCTTCTTGGACTTGAAGGCGTCGAGCGCCTTGGTGCGCTGGTTCTGGCTCTTGTTGCCATGGATCGCAGAGGCCGCGAGGCCGGCACGCGAAAGATGCTGGCAAACGCGATCTGCGCCGCGCTTGGTGCGTGTGAAGACGATCGCGCTGTCGACCGTCGGGCCGCGCAGGATTTCGGTCAGCACATCACGCTTCTGGGCGTGCGGTACAAAGCGCACGCTCTGGTCGATGCGTTCGACGGGTTTGGATTCCTGGGCGACAGCGATGCTCACAGGGTTCTTGAGGAACTGGTCGGCCAGCTTGCGGATATCCTTCGGCATGGTGGCCGAGAGGAGGACCGTCTGGCGCGGGGTTGGCAGCTGGACAAGGATTTTCTTGATCTGCGGCAGGAAGCCCATGTCCATCATGTGGTCAGCCTCATCGAGAACGACGGTCGTAACCTGGTCAAAGCGGATGGCTTTCTGGGCGGCGAGATCAAGCAGGCGGCCAGGCGTGGCGACAACAATATCGACGCCGCGCTCAAGCGCGCGGATCTGTTTGGAAATCTTCAGCCCGCCAACGACCAGCGTGACCGACACGCGTGAGCCCTTGCCATAGTCGCGAACACTGTCGACGATCTGGGCGGCAAGTTCGCGGGTCGGGGCGAGGATCAGCGCGCGGCAGGACTTGGCGTTCGGGCGGCGGTTTTCATTGGCAAGCGCGTTGAGGACCGGCAGCACGAAGGCGGCGGTCTTGCCGGTGCCGGTCTGCGCGGTGCCGAGC
>NZ_JBARZC010000250.1:0-1556 GCF_049649345.1 Henriciella sp.
GCGCTCGACCTCTTCCGGCGAGAGGCCTTCGGTCTCGGTGAAGACCTGGACGAGCGAGGGCGACGGGTCCGGAAAGGCATCGACAGGCAGGCTGCGAAACGCAAACAGGCCTCCGATCGACAGGGCGAGTGCGGCAATGGCGGCAAGCAGCCGTCCACCCGCAAGGCGGTGCATCAGATTGATCATCTTGCGGGTCTCCTAGTGGACGTGGCCGTCGCCGAACGCGTCTTTTTCAAGCTGCGCTTTGAGGGTGAAGGCGCCTTCGGACACAAAGGCGTCGCCGGTCTGAAGACCGGATGTGATCTCCGAGAAATCTCCCGCGCTGGCGCCAGTCTGAACCTCACGCGGTTCAAACCCGTCATCCGTAGGCACGAAGACCGATGTTCTGTTCTGGACGCTGACAATCGCGCTAGATGGCACCCGGACAACTGGCTGCGCCTGATCGGTTGCGATCCGGGCGGTCAGGAACTGTCCGGGCGTCAGGGCGCTGTCGGCATTGTCGACGATGACCCGCGCCGTTGCCGTACGGGACGTTTCATCGATGACGGGCAGGAGGATTGATATCTTCCCCTCGGCAAGCACCTCGCCGTCGCCGCGCTGCAAGGTCACCGACTGGCCTTTTCGCACGCTTGCAAGGTCTTCCTTGTAAACCGCGATATCGGCCCAGACGACGCTGTCATCCAGGATAACGAAAATCGGCTCGCCGCCAGCAGAGACGGTTTCTCCGAGCGAAACGCCGCGCTGTATCACCTTGCCTGCCATCGGCGCGGTGACATAGGCATACGCCAGAGCGCCATCGGCCGCTTCATCCATCCGGTCCAGCACGCCATGTCCTATGCCGACCGCGTGCAGCCTGTTTTCAGCCGCCTCGCGGGCCGCATCTGCGGCAGAAAAAGCCGCCCGCGCCGACTGCACATCGGCCTCGGCTGTTATCTTCTGCTCCCAGAGTTCTTCCTCTCGTTCGAGCTCTGCTAGGGCCAGGCGTTCGGCGCTCAAGGCATTGAGATAGTCGGCCTTGAGCCCGGCCAGTTCCCGGCTGTTGAGCCGCGCAAGCGTTGCGCCCTCAGTCACGACATCGCCCTCGCCTGCATGCAGCTGAGCGACAATGCCCTCAACCTGCGGCGAGACCCTGGCGACACGGTCCGCATCGAAACGGATCTCAGCCGGCAGCTCCAACTGGCCAGACACCTGCCCCGTTTCGGCAAAAGCAATCCTGATCCCGGCCGTTGCAGCGTCTTCGGCGCTCAGCTCGACATGATCGGCGTGCTCGCCCTCGTGGCTGTCATGGTCGTCATGTCCGTCGAGATCCTCATCAGCGTCGTGATCGTCATGACCGGCATGATCGTCGTGGTCATCATGATCGTCGTAATGCTCGTCGGCGTCCGAAACGGCATGGTTGGTCTCTGGCGAAACGGGCGCGTCATTGCTGCACGCCGAAACGGATAGCAGTGCCGGGCAAAACAGCGTTGCACATAGCAAGGTCTTCATCATTGGATGTCTCCTTCGAAGGGGGCGGCGCCGATGAGGGCGCGCAGGCGCAGGGCGTGCGTCTGGAG
>NZ_JBARZC010000251.1:0-6084 GCF_049649345.1 Henriciella sp.
GTTCGGGGTGAAGGGGTTCACGCTGTCGATGATCGAGACGGCGATTGAGGTCACGAGCGGCAAGGTGCCGGCCTCGACAATCAAGGAAATCCTTGAAGCCGGCCGGGCGATGCTGTCCCATCCGGTCGAGACGCTGCCTGGTGTGCAGGACACGCTGGAGGCCGTCGCGCCGGACTATTCTCTGATCCT
Organism: Henriciella sp.; assembly: GCF_049649345.1. Lineage (GTDB taxonomy): Bacteria > Pseudomonadota > Alphaproteobacteria > Caulobacterales > Hyphomonadaceae > Henriciella. The sequence continues at coordinate 190 of NZ_JBARZC010000251.1, forward strand.
GATCACCAAGGGGGACCTGTTCGATCAGGAGCGAAAGCTCGCCCAGTCCGGGCTGGGCGACTATTTTGACGGGGTCGAGATCGTCTCGGACAAGACGCCGGCCGTCTATGAGCGGGTCTTCGGGGCAAGCGAGGGCGGGCCGGGCGCGGCGATGATGGTTGGCAATTCGCTGAAATCGGATGTCATCCCGGCGATCGAGGCTGGCGCCTGGGGCGTCCACCTCCCGCACGGTCTGACCTGGGCGCTGGAACACGCCGATCCACCAAGCGGCGAGGCCCGGTTCCGTGAGCTCGACCGGATCGACGGGTTGGTCGAATTGCTGGAAGCGTTGTAAACTCGCGCGAGCGTTCGCCATCGGCGCGGTGTTGGTGAACACCTGACAGGCGCCGGCAAGAGGAGCTCTGCCATGCAGACCAAACGAAAACTGGTAAAGATCGGCCACACGGCGGCCTCGGCAGGGCTGGTCGGAGGGCTGCTGGCCTATATGGCGCTTCTGTCAGTCAATGCGCCGGAGACGGCGGCGGGCTATGAGCAGTTGCGCGGGTCGATCAAGGTGATTTCGGACTGGGTAATTTTTCCCTCGCTCGCCATTGCGCTCGTCTCGGGCATCCTCTCCATGGTGGTTCACACCCCGTTTCAGGACAGGGGATGGGTCTGGATCAAGGCGGCGCTCGGCATATTGATGTTCAAGGGCGTGCTGACCGTGGTGAATGCCAAGGCGAGCTATGCGGCTGCAGTGGCGGCCGACATCACAGCCGGAACCGCGGCGCCCGATGCGCTCGACGAGCTGTTGCAGCTTGAATGGGGAACGCTCTGGGTGGTGCTGGCGATTACCCTCGCGAATATCGTGCTCGGTGTCTGGCGCCCGCGCATCGTGCGGTTTGGCACGGCGTCAGGCACGAAAGCTCAGCCTGCAACGGCGCCCGCCAATGATGCAGACAGGGCCGCAGACAAAGCGGCGTGACGGCCAGCGAGCGTCGCTCGCAGCCGTGCTACACGACGTAATCGGCGCCTTCATTCCGGTCAGACGCCCGGCGCCAGACCCACCAGGAATAGGCGACACCGAAGAGCGAGACGGCCATCACGCAGGCAACGAAAGCGATCACCATGGGCAAGCCTCTCATCGTGAAGGCGATGACGATGCCGGCAAGGCCTGCGAGGATGTAGAGCGGGCCGACGAGGCGGTGTGTCTTCTCCCAGGTATAGTCGCTGGTCAGCGTCCAGGGTGTGCGGATGCCGAGGAAGAAACTCTTGCGCGTCTTCGGCAGGTAATTGCCAATGATGATGAAGATCACGCCGCACCCCGCCATGACGAAGCGAACGAATTCATTCGATTCATTGGCGCCGGCCGAATTCACCATCATCCAGGCGATGCCGCCATTGAGGGCGGCGAGAAGCACCATAATGGCAGCCCAGATGGCGAGATAGGCTTTACGGCTGCGCCTGAGATTATCCTTGAACGGATCGATCGCCGGGGCGGCGGCGAGCAATGCGCTGGTGAAGATGGCGCTTGCCGGCAGGATGAGGAGATAGAGCAGGTCCTTGTCTTTCGCCGCAAAGGCATCGGCCTCACCTGAGGGGCCCCAATGGACTGGGATCTGTCCATCGGGCATCGCCCCAGACGCCCAGTACAGCGTCCCCAGCATCACGGCGATTGCGCCGGCTGACCATAAAAGTCCTGTCCTGATCATTCCGCGGCTTCCTTCATCTCATCATCTCCATTGTCTTTGCCCGTCAGCGCCAGGAGGGCGGCGGCGGCATCTTCCAGGACGCTCGTATTGGCGCGGTAGATGATGCTTGTGCCCTTGCGTTCGGCGGTGATCAGGTCTGCCTCCTTCAGGACGTTCAGATGCCGGCTGACAGTGGGCCAGCTTGCATCGAACGCCTCTGCGAGCTCGCCCGATGTTTTCGGGCCCTTCCGAAGAAGCGCCATCACCTGACGGCGGAGCGGATGCCCGAGCGCGCTGAAGACTTTAATTGCCATGGAAGCTAATTAGCATATCTGATAATTAGCGGTCAAGCTAAATACTATGGAACGATTGGCCGGTGCGAGAGTCCTGATACCCAGACGTGTTTTGTAAACTCTGAGAGGAGAGCGACCGATGGCGCTGCTGACCGGTTTCATTCTCGTGGCGATGCTCGGCATTGCCCACCATTTCGGCATTCTTTGCGTGCACAATTGCATGCCGCGGCTGAAGCACCAGACGCACCGGGCCGTGCTGACGGCGTTTCTCGGTCTTCTCATCCTTCACACGCTGGAGATCTGTGCCTGGGCAGCGGCCTATGCCGTCATGCTGGATGGGGAATGGTTTGGCACGCTGGGCGGGGTCTATACCGGCTCTGCCGAGGACCTCATCTATTTTTCCGGCATGAATTTCGTCACGCTCGGTTTTACCCAGCTGACAGCCGACGGGCCGATCCGGATCATCTCCATGATGCAGTCTCTGGGCGGGTTCATGATCCTCACCTGGTCGGCGACCTTCATCTACTCTGTGTGGCAGGATGCGGTGAAAAAGCGGTCGCAGGAGTAGCGCCCATAAAAGAAGCGCCCCTCGCGAGAGAGGCGCTTCTGGTCGGTCAGCCTGGCGAAGGGGATGAGACTACGCGGCGACCGATTTTCTTTGATCGTCGTGGCGGCCTTCGCACAGTTCTTCGACGATCTTGTCATTGAACGCATCAAGGTCGTTTGGGTTGCGTGATGTCACAAGACCTTCATCAACGACGACGGCTTCGTCACTGACGATGGCGCCGGCATTCTTCAGATCCTGCTGGATTGACGGGAAACCGGTCATCTTGCGGCCGTTGACGAGATTGGCCGAAATCAGCACTTGCGGGCCGTGGCAGATGGAGAAGACGGGCTTTTTCTGCTCGAAGAAAGCCGATGTGAAATCAAGCACCTTCTGCTCGGTCCGCAGGGCGTCCGGATTGAACAGGCCGCCGGGAATGAGAATGGCGTCAAAGTCGTCAGCCTTGACCTCATCCAGCGTCTTGTCCACCGCGACCGTCTTGCCGGGCTTTCGATGCTGGTTGGCTTCGATCTCACCATGCTCAAGCGAGACGATGACGGTTTTACCGCCAGCATTCTCGATGGCTTCTTTCGGTGAGGTCAGCTCGACTTCCTCAAAGCCATCTGTGGCGAGGATTGCGAGGGTTTTTCCTTCTGCTCGTTGTGTCATCTGAATCTCCTGAATTTCTGTTTGATCAGAGCGGCAGCGATCTTTCGCGCCACTTGCCTAACCAACGGGTGATCTGCACGAGCGTTCCGGGGTGGCACTGTTTTAAGTCCCGCAGGTTCAGGCGGCATTGTCATGATTTTCGATCTCGTCTGCGAGGCGTTGAACGGGTTCTTTTTCGGCCGCCATCTGTGCCTCATTGAGCGCGCTCAGAAATTCGCTGGGATTGGCCATGGTTGGAAAACTGATTTCGCCTTCGCCGCGCCCTTCAATGTCGAGCCCGCCAAAGCCGAAGATGCGGCCGATAATGCCCTGATCGAGTTTCGCGCCCTCGACCGCTTCGAGCGACAGCTGGGTCACATGGGCCGACAGAAACCCCTTTTTCATCACGACAGACCGGTTCGTCACGCCGAACTCGGTCGTCTGGAGCCGGATCATTTCATAGATAAAGTAGACGATGCCGATGATCAGCCAGCCAAAGATCAGAAGCGCTGCCCAGGCGCGCGCATACCAGAGCCAGTGAAAGTGGCCCTCCTGGACGACATGCTCGCCTTCATGCAGATGTTTGCGAATATACTTCATGAATGACTGTCCGATTTGCCGCCTGAACTGAATAAACGACCGGACGGGCGGCTCGTTCCAGAAGGCCCGCCTGAGCCGGTGCGGCTTGACGATGCTTTGCTTGACAGGCCGGCCGGTCATGCAATGACGTCAGAGGCTGGTATGCATATTGCTTAGCTGGGCCACGAGACCGTTCTTCAGGGTAGAAAAGCGACGGCGCGGTCTGATTTCTTGGTGTGTTTTCTATCGAATTAGGGGAAGGGCGGCACATGACTTTGAAACCCGAACAATATTTCGAGGTGTTCAACCACTTCCTGGTGACCGGTGATCCGATACAGATCAGCAGCTATGCCGACAATGTGGAAGTGTTTGGATCGGCCAGCCTGGGAGATGGCAGGGTCTATTTCGGACGCAAGGCGCCGGAAAAGTTCCGGCAGGTGATTTCAGCGGTGGCAGAAGAGGCCAAGCCGGCCAAGGTGCGGCTTCGCCACGCGCATATCGTGAACAGCCATGCGAGCTTCTTCCTCGATATTACGCGAGGCGGCAAGAAACACACCAGCGTTCTCAGCGTCTCGACCCGGAATGGCGTCCTGACCGAGTTCCATGAGGCGAAAGTCAGCCTCTAGGCGCAGAATGCGCTCGACACCGCTCTGAAGAGTGCAGGCGGTGCAGGAAGGCTGACCCCCGCCCATAGCCAAAAGGCTCGCAGGCGTGTAAATGCGCGCCAAACAAGCCTTGAAAGCACCTCCCTGACATGACCGAGCCCACGTCTCTTCGCAATATCGCGATCATCGCCCACGTTGACCATGGCAAGACGACCCTTGTCGATTGCCTGCTCAAACAGTCCGGCACGTTCCGCGAGAACGAAGCCACCGAAGACCGCATGATGGACTCCAATGATCTGGAGCGTGAGCGCGGCATCACCATCCTGGCGAAAACGACCTCTGTCGTCTGGGGCGATACGCGGATCAATATTGTCGACACGCCCGGACACGCTGATTTTGGCGGTGAGGTCGAGCGCATCCTTCACATGGTCGACGGCGCGATCGTTCTTGTCGATGCGGCCGAAGGCCCGATGCCGCAGACCAAATTCGTTGTCTCCAAGGCGCTGAAAGTGGGCCTGCGCCCGATCGTGGCGGTCAACAAGATCGACAAGTCGGACTCGCGTCCGGACTATGTGATCAACGAGGTGTTCGACCTGTTTGCCGATCTCGGCGCAGACGATGATCAACTCGACTTCCCGATCCTCTACGGCTCGGCCAAGAATGGCTGGATGTCGACCGATTATGAAAGCCCGGCCGACAGCATGGACGCGCTGTTCGACATGGTCGTCAACCATGTGCCGGAGCCGGCCGTTGAGGATGGCCCGTTCCGCATGCTGGCGACGACGATTTCTGCTGACAATTTCCTCGGCCGCATTCTGACCGGCCGGATCACGGCCGGCACGATCAAGCCGAACCAGACGGTGAAAGTGCTCTCGCGCGACGGCGAACTGGTCGAGCAGGGGCGCGTCTCGAAGGTGCTCGCCTTCCGCGGTCTTGAGCGCGAGCCGATCGAGGAAGGCGTGGCCGGCGACATCGTGTCCCTCGCGGGTCTCACCAAGGCCAACGTCGCAGACACATTCGTTGACCCGTCCGTTTCCGAGCCAATCGAAGCGCAGCCGATCGACCCGCCGACCCTGTCCATGACCTTCCGCGTCAATGATAGCCCGCTCGCCGGCACCGAAGGCAAGAAAGTGACCTCACGCCTGATCTGGGACCGGCTGGTCAAGGAAGCCGAAGGCAATGTCGCGCTGAAGGTTGAGCGGTCGGCTGAGGCAGAGGCCTTTACCGTCTCTGGCCGCGGCGAGCTTCAGCTGGCCGTCCTGATCGAGACGATGCGGCGCGAAGGCTTCGAGCTTGGCGTCATGCGACCGCAAGTCGTGATGAAGGAAGATGAGGCGACCGGCGAGAAGCTGGAGCCGATCGAGGAAGTCGTGATCGACGTCGATGACGAGCACACAGGCATCATCGTCCAGAAAATGAACGAACGAAAAGCCGACATGACGGAAATGAAGCCGTCAGGCGCAGGCCGCACGCGGATGGTGTTTCATGCGCCGACGCGCGGCCTGATCGGTTATCAGGGCGAGCTTTTGTCCGACACGCGCGGCACGGCGATCATG
>NZ_JBARZC010000252.1:0-3688 GCF_049649345.1 Henriciella sp.
CGACTGGACCGATGGCTGGCAGGGGTCGCTGCAATACGCGATTGCCTATCCGGGTGTAGCTGGCACGGATGGCGGCATGTCGGGCGATCCGCGCGGCATCGAAGCTGACAACCGCGACGGCGATAACGACAGGACGCCAATCTCCGCGCCAGACCTGTCCAACTTCACGCTGATCAATTCGGGCGATCCGGCCACTCAGCAGGGTGTGCTTCTGCGCCGCGGGACGCGTGGCACGATCGCCAACGGCATTGTTGTCGACTGGTCGGTCGGTCTCGATGTCGACAGTGATCAGACCTTTGCCAACTTTGATGACGGGACGCTGAATATCCAGTCGCTCTTCCTCGACAATACGGATAATTTCGCAACAGACGGAGACAATCCGGCCGATGCGTCTCTCGGTGTTCCGGCCTTCGCGGCAGGCGACAATATCGTGGAGGGCACCAATTCGCTGAGCGGCTTCAGCTTTGTGCCGGGCGCGACCGGCGTGGTTCCGGGTACGACCGAAGCGAACGTTCCGGTGTTTGACGTTGCAGGCATCGATGGCCTTGAAGCGACCACCTATGTCGGGGCCGTCGAAGGCGCGAATGATACCTGGTTCCTTGGCTGGACCGTGGATCTGAACGGTGCAGAAACCACCAACTAAGACCCTTTAAAATCAGGGGCAGAGCAGCTGAAAATCGCTGCTCTGCCTCACCTTATTCAGCTCCAATGAGAGGCCAGGCCTCTCTCTCCCGAGGGGGAAGACATGATCAAACCTGCAAGTTACGTCCGTTATGCGCTGCTGGGCAGTGCCTCTATTGTTTGCCTGTCCGGTGCCATCGCCCAGGATGCCGGTGAGGAGGCGAGCGATGAGCTTCGCCAGCAAAGCGTTGTCGTCCGCGGCCAGTTCATCCCCGATGAAAAGCGCTCCACTTCGGAAGTATCGAGCCTGATCGACGCCAGTGATTTCCAGGTCGCGGGCGACGCCGATGCCGCTGCAGCCCTGTCTCGCGTGGCCGGCATCTCGACCGCGCAGGACCGCTTTGTCTATGTTCGCGGCCTCAATGAGCGTTATTCAAGCGCGACGCTGAACGGATCGCCGCTGCCAAGCCCCGAGCCGCTGCGCCGGGTTGCACCGCTCGATCTCTTCCCGACCTCGGTCCTCCGCAGCATTCTCGTCCAGAAAACCTTCTCACCCAATCTGCCCGGTGAATTTGGCGGGGGTCTCGTAGACATCCGCACAAAGACAGTTCCGGACGAATCCTTCTTCGAAGTCTCTGCGTCCGTGTCCGGCGATACCGAAACCACGCTTCAGGATGGCCTGCTGTATGATGGCGGCGACCTCGATTTTCTTGGCATCTCTGACAATAAGCGCACCATGCCGCAGATCCCTGAGAGCGGTGTTGACGCCAATTTTGCCCGCTCGCTCACCGGGGATTCTTCGCTGCTGATCATTCAGGAAGGCATCGTCCAGCCGAATATGAGCCTCAGCGCGACCGGTGGTCAGCGCTATGATCTTAACAATGATATCTCGATGGGCCTGCTAGCGGCCGCGTCCTATTCCAATTCCTGGACCACCCGGAAAGGCACACGCGGCTTTGCCGACAATGATGGCGAGGGCCTGTCGGCTCGCTTCAACAATGATCTCTATTCAACCAATAATGCGGTGAAGGTGAACGGCTTCGCCACGCTCGGTTTTGATCTTTTCGATAATCATGAGATCCGTGGCACGGCGCTCATCGCGCGATCCTCGGACAAGGAAGCGCGCACCGAACAGGGCATCGACTTCGACGACAATTTCGAGCGTCAGGACGATATCGAGTGGTTTGAGCGCCAGCTCTGGACGACGCAGGTCTCGGGCGAGCATTTCTTCCCCGATCTGTTTGACCTGAAAGTGGAGTGGCGGGCTTCTTATTCCGAAGCGCTGCGCGACGCACCCTACCAGTTCTCGATCCTATACCAGGATTCAGGGCAGGGCCTCCAGACGCTCGCCAATTCCGCTGATACCACCTTCTCCTTCAGCCGGATCGATGACGACTCGACCGATCTCGGCATCGATTTGGAACTGCCCATCATCTTCGGGGGCGACTGTTCGTGGTTCTGCGAGACGGACCTGAAGGCCGGATATGCCTATGTCGAGAATGACCGGCTTGCCACATCGCGCCTGTTCGCGATTGAGGGCGTCCCGGTGTCCAGTACACGGATCGATTATCTCTTCGCCAATCTCTATGCGACAGACCAGCTCGATGCGTCCTCGATCGGCGGCAATACATTCCCCGAGCGCTACATCGCGACGCTGGAAGTCGACGCGCTCTACGCCGGTCTCGATACGCAGATCACCCCTTACCTGCGCGGCGCCGTCGGTGTGCGATACGAGCGGGCGATCGAAGCGGTCGATACGATCGTGATCGGGTCTGACCCGGCGCAGAACTTTGTCGAAGCCTGCGTTGACCGCGAGCCGGATGGCAGCTGCGACTATGAATATGACATTCTGCCCGCCGTCACGATGACCTGGAACCCGTTCGACGACCTGCAGGTGCGTGCCGGTTACTCGGAGACGCTGACCCGCCCACAATTCCGGGAACTTGCACCGACCGAATTCCTGAACACCGAAACCGACGTCAATTTCCTCGGCAACCCGTTCCTGGTGAATGCATCGATCAAGAACTATGACGTGCGCGCTGAATACTATTTCGGCCGTGACCAGTTCGTTACGCTTGGTCTGTTCTACAAGGACATGGAGCGCCCGATCGAGGAGATTAACCAGCGCACAGGCGATACGCCCAAGACCACCTTTATCAATGTGCCGAGCGCCGAGCTGTTTGGCGCCGAGATCGAGTATGAGCAGGTCCTGCCGCTGTTCGACCGCTTTGGCTGGGAATGGTTCGGCGACCGCGACCTGACGATGAAGGCGAATTACACCTGGTCCGATTCAGAAGTCAGCGCCGGTCGTAATCCGGTCGATCTCGGGCTGAATTCAACGCAGTTCTGCCTTCAGTTCCCGGACGAATGCGTGGTTACCAACCAGCAGCCGCTCAATCCGACGCCGTTCCTCCTTCCGGGTGCAGGCCTGATCGAGGATGGCCGGCGTCTTCAGGGTCAGTCGGAACACCTGTTCAATCTGCAGCTGCTCTATGAAGACCCTGATGCGCGCACCGAAGCGAACCTTCTGTTCAACTATGCGAGCGAGCGGATCCGGTCAGGTGAAGCGCTTGCCCTCAACATCCCCGCCATCATTGAAGAGCCGCCGATCACGGTGGATTTTGTCTGGAATCAGGGGTTTGATCTGCGCGGGGGCGACTATGAGTTCTCGTTCAAGGTGCAAAACCTGCTCGGCGAAGAATACGAAGCCTATCAGGAACGCGGCGGAGACCGTGTGGACGTTGATGTTTACAATATCGGCACAACTGTGTCTCTTGGCCTCAAGCGCCGATTTTAGCGGCGTGACATGACCCGCCGGAGGTAACCGCGGCGGTCCATATCGGGGATGACAGGCGCTGCAAGGGGAGGCTGCGCTCGTCAAGAAAGATGCAATGATGACTGAGGGACTGAACACCCTTTCGGGCCGGGTATTGAGGTTGAGCGGGGCCGCGCGTGTGGTGACGGAATTTGCACTCGTGATTGTGATTGCCTTCCTGGTGGCAAAGTTGAGCTGGCTGGTGATTGCGCCGGGGCCGACCGTCGCCGCGCATCAGCCACGGCCCTTGCC
>NZ_JBARZC010000253.1:0-4242 GCF_049649345.1 Henriciella sp.
TGCGCGACGAGGTGGAGCGCTACGGCCACTACTCGCTGGCCGCAGAGTCGATGTACGACCACCCCTTCCAGTGGGGCTCCAAGCGGACCGGGCCGGACCTGGCCCGCGTCGGCGGCAAATATTCAGACGAATGGCATGTCGACCACCTGATCGACCCGCGCTCGCTCGTGCCTGAATCGATCATGCCGCCCTATGCCTTCCTGGCAGAGAAAAAGCTCGACTATGAGCACATCGGCAACGATCTGAAGGCGCTGCGCATGGTCGGCGTCCCCTATACCGACGAGATGATCGAGAATGCGGAGATCGACGTGGAGGCCCAGGCAGACCCTGACATCTACTTTGATGAACAGGACGCGCTTGTCGCCCGCTACACCGAGGCTTCCGGCCGCGAAGGCACGGTGCAGATCCGCGACTTTGACAGCGATCCCGACCGCATCACCGAGATGGATGCCCTCGTTGCCTATCTCCAGATGACCGGCACGCTGGTGGACCTGTCCACCTACGAAGCCGACGACCTCATGAACCGGCGCTAGAGGAGACCCGACATGTACGAAGCCCTCTCCAAATTCGCTCAGACAGGTGGCCTTGTCTATTTCTTCGCGATCTTCGCCGGCGTGCTGCTGTACGCGGTCTGGCCTCGCAATCAGGAAAAGTTCGACCAGGCCGCCAACCTTCCTCTTTCAGACCGGGAGCCCGGAGATGACTGACGACGTGAAAGACATCGACCAGCCGACAGGCGTCGAGACAACCGGCCATGAATGGGATGGCATCAAGGAGTTGAACAATCCGCTGCCGCGCTGGTGGCTCTATATCTGGTATGCGACCATCGCGTTCTCGATTGTCTACATGATCATCATGCCGGCCATTCCTGCCCTGCCGGGGCTTGGCACCAATACGCGCGGCGTGGGTGGCCATTCGGACCGTGCGGCCGTTGCCGATCAGATCGAAGCGATGCGCGGCGAACGCATGGCCGCCGGATCGGCGCTGGTGAATGCAAGCCTCGAAGAGATCGAGACAGACCGCAGCCTCCAACAGTTTGCAATGGCCGCAGGCGAGAGCGCCTTTGGCGACAATTGTGCGACCTGTCACGGTGCGGGCGGGCGCGGCGCCAAGGGCTATCCGACGCTGGCAGACGATGTCTGGCTCTGGGACGGCACGCTTGACGGTATCGAATACACGCTCCGTCACGGCATCCGCCATGAGGAAGACCCCGAAACACGCTTTTCCATGATGCCGTCCTTCGGCCGCAGCGGCCTGCTCTCGCGCGGTGAGATCGATGATGTCGTCAGCCATGTGCTGAGCCTGTCGGGCCGCGAGGTCGGCGACGCTGAGTCCCGGCAGAACGGCGCAGACATCTTTGCTGTGCAATGTGCGCTCTGCCATACCGAGAACGGCACGGGCAACCGGGAGATGGGCGCGCCCAACCTGACCGATCAGGAGTGGCTCTTCGGCGGCGAGTATGAAGACGTCTATGCGACCGTCTACAATGCCCGCAATGCGCATATGCCAGCCTGGGGCGAACGCCTCGACGATGCGACGATCAAGTCGCTGGCTGTCTATGTTCACTCGCTGGGCGGGGGAGAATAAGTCGTCATACGATGACCAAAGTCACCCTCATCTCATCGAAATCGCCGCCGCCGCCCCCACCGACGCAGGACCTCTATTCCAAGCGCAGGCAGGTCTATCCGAAGCTGGCGCATGGCAAGTTCAGGACTGTGAAGTGGGCGGCGATGGCTGTCGCGCTGGGCATCTATTACCTGATCCCGTGGCTGCGCTGGGACAGGGGAGCGGGCGCGCCAGACCAGGCGGTGCTGGCAGACTTTGCCGGCGAACGCTTCTTCTTTTTCAGCATCGAGATCTGGCCGCAGGAAGCCTACTATCTGGCTGGTCTGATGATCCTCGCAGCGGTCGGCCTGTTTCTTGTGACCTCACTTTTTGGCCGGGTCTGGTGCGGCTATGCCTGTCCGCAGACGGTCTGGACCGATCTCTATATCTGGGTCGAGCGGGCGTTCGAGGGTGACCGGGCGGCCCGTATGCGCCTCGACACGAAGCCTTGGAGCTTCGACAAGGCGTGGCGCAAGATCGGCAAGCATATTGTCTGGCTGATTATCGCCTTCCTGACCGGCGGGGCGTTCATCCTCTACTTCCATGACGCGCAGATGATCGCGCAGACTTTCTTTATCGGCGAGGCGCCGCTCTCGGCCTACTGGTTTGCGGGCATCCTGACCTTCACGACCTATGCGCTCGCCGGCACGATGCGCGAGCAGGTCTGCACCTATCTTTGTCCGTGGCCGCGGATTCAGGCAGCGCTGACCGATGAAGACGCGCTCAACGTCACCTATCGCTACGATCGCGGCGAACCGCGCGGGCCCCACCGCAAGGGCGAAAGCTGGGAGGGCCGGGGCGACTGCATCGACTGCAAACAGTGCGTCCAGGTCTGCCCGGTCGGTATCGACATTCGCGATGGGCCGCAGCTCGAATGCATCCATTGCGCGCTGTGCATCGATGCCTGTGACGACATCATGAAAAAGATCGACCGGCCAACCGGCCTTATTGCGTATGATACCGATACGGCGGTGGCCTGCCGGGCGACCGGGCAGAAAGCCAAATACCGCCTTATCCGTCCCCGCACAGTGCTCTATGCGGTGCTGATGGTCGGCATTGCCGGGCTTATGGCATTTGGCCTGCTCAATCGCGGCACCTTCGAGATCAATGTGCTCAAAGACCGCTCGCCGCCATATATCCAGCTGTCGAATGGTGACGTGCGTAATGGTTATGCGCTGAAACTCGTCAACAAATCCGGCGAAACGCGCGATCTCAGCGTCGATACGCTCGGCATAGACGAGCTGGAGCTTGAGGTTGTCGGTCTTGAGCGCGGCGAAGGCGGCGAGCTTGTACTTCCTGTCGAGGCGAACGGTGTCGACCGCTACCGTCTCCTCGTAACAGTACCTAGTGCGGCTGCAGATGGACGGCGGTATTTTACGCTCGTCCTCACAGATACTGACACTGGCGAGGTTCACACCAACCGCACGAGCTTCATGGCTCCGGGAGACTGATCATGGCTGCAGCCCAACCCTATCGCCAGGGACCGGACGCCAAGCTGAAAGGCTGGCATGTCCTGCTCATCATGCTCGGCTTTTTCGGCGTGATGTTCGCGGTGAACGGGGTGTTCCTCTATTCGGCGATCACCAGCTTTCCGGGCGAGGATGTTGAGAAGAGCTATGTCCAGGGCCTCGACTATAACTCCACGCTTGAGGCGCGCCGGGCCCAGGCCGAAGCGGGCTGGACGGTGCGGGCCGGCGTGGAAGCAGGAACGCTGATTGTCGAACTGGGCGCTGCAGAAGGCGAACCTGTTTCGACCCTGGCTGTCACCGCAACGCTTCGCCGATTGGTCACCGACGCGGATGATCTCATCGTCGCGCTGCAGCCGGCCGGCAGCAGGGGTCGCTACGAATCTGAGTTGCCCGGTCTCGATACCGGCCGTTGGGAAATACTGATCGAGGCGCGCAGGAAGGATGGCTCACTGGCGGCCTCGGCGCGCAAGGAGGTGCTTCTGTAGTGGCGCTCACCGGCTCCATCGACCAGGGCTGCCCGAGCGGCCTCTCCCCGGCAGAAGAGGCGCGGGCCAGCGATGTCGGCGCCTTTGTCGTGCGCAAGGGCGCCGAAAATGCATTGTCGCTGTCCGTGCGCGGGGCGAAATGCGCCGGATGCCTGTCGAAGATCGAAGGGGCTGTGAGCGCGCTGCCGGGCGTAAAGCTGGCGCGGCTGAACCTGTCGAATGGCCGCCTGGCCGTGACCTGGACAGGCCATCTTGATGCCAACCAGATTGCGCGGGCCGTCACCGACCTTGGCTATGGCGCAACACCATTTGATCCGGACGCGGGCGATGCCGCCGCCAGTGCCGAGGAACGCAGCCTGCTCATCGCCATGGGCGTTGCTGCCTTTGCCGCGGCAAATGTGATGCTTCTGTCCGTCTCCGTCTGGTCAGGCCATGGGGAGATGGGCGAGACGACGCGCCGTGTCATGCATGCGATCTCTGGTGCGATCGCGCTGCCGGCCGCGCTCTTTTCTGGCCGGGTCTTTTTCAAGTCGGCCTGGAGTGTCCTGAGGAAGGGCCACGCCAATATGGACGTGCCGATCTCGCTCGCCGTGATCCTGGCGCTCAGCGTCAGCGTCTATGAGACGATCCGGGGCGGCGAGCACGCCTATTTCGACGCCTCCGTCATGCTGCTTTTCTTCCTT
>NZ_JBARZC010000254.1:0-5366 GCF_049649345.1 Henriciella sp.
GTGTCAGGGTTCTCGCCAACCTCGCGCGTCTGCGGCCGGCTGACGCAAACAACTCCGATCTTGGCGGCCGGGCCAAAGGCAGCGACCGCAACACCATATTCCATGCCCCATTCGGGAAGCCGGTCAAGATACTCGGTCTCCTGCCGGGTCAGGCATGAGCGATCGAGCCGGTGCCAGACGACCGGTTTGGTATTGCGCGCGGCAAGGTCGGGAAGCGGATCGGCGGCGTAATAATGATCCCGATATTCGGCTTCCCACTCTTGGGTAAATCCGAGATTGGCCATACGGCCATCCGGAACGCGGACCTTGCTGAGGGGCGTGAGGAAGAAGGCGCCATCGAACCCGAGGTCGCGAAAGATGTCGCTGGTCATTTTCCTCAACCTCGGAACATCGGGCGCGGCGAGGAGGTCGGTCAGCTTTTCAATCATGGCAGCAAGTATACATGCCCCGGAGCGCCGGGTCGACTTATGATGAAAGTTTACACCTAAAAGTGAAGAGCAATTCGGCGGCAGAGTGCGACAGAACATGCTGTTTGTCGCGTCAGCGCTGGACCAAAGCGGCCAAGGCGTCTAAACCCCGGCGCAAAGGCCCGGTTCGGGCGTAAATTGCCTGTATGGAGATGTGAAATGGCGGTTCGTGTAGCCATCAATGGATTTGGCCGGATCGGCCGCAATGTTCTTCGCGCAATCCTGGAGAATGGCCGCGACGATATCGAAGTCGTCTCGATCAATGATCTCGGCCCCGTCGAGACCAATGCGCACCTTCTGAAATATGACTCGATCCATGGCACGCTGCCGATGGACGTCTCTGTCAGCGGCGACACGATCAATGTCGGCGGCCAGTCCTTCAAGGTGACCGCGATCCGCGACCCCAAAGAGCTGCCGCACGCCGCCAATAATGTCGACATCGCGATGGAATGCACCGGCATCTTCGCGTCGAAGGAGAAGGCCTCGGCCCACCTTGATGCGGGCGCCAAGCGCGTGCTCGTCTCTGCTCCGGCTTCAGGCGCTGACAAGACGATCGTCTTCGGGGTAAATCACGGCACGCTGACCTCGGACGACAAGGTCGTTTCGAACGCCTCCTGCACGACGAACTGCCTGTCGCCCGTCGCCAAGGTGCTGAACGACAAGATCGGCATCGAAAAGGGCATGATGACGACCATCCACTCCTATACCGGCGACCAGCCGACGCTGGATGCGATGCACAAGGATCTCTATCGCGGCCGGGCGGCGGCCCAGTCGATGATCCCGACATCGACCGGCGCGGCCAAGGCGGTCGGCCTGGTCCTGCCTGAACTCAATGGCAAGCTTGACGGCTTCGCGATCCGCGTGCCGACCCCGAATGTCTCGGTGGTCGATCTCAAATTCATCGCCAAGCGCGAGACGAGCGTCGAGGAAATCAACGAAGCGATCCGCGAAGCTGCAAATGGCCCGCTGAAGGGCATTCTCGGCTATACGGATGTGAAGAACGTCTCGATCGACTTTAATCACGATCCGCATTCCTCGATCTTCCACACCGACCAGACCAAGGTCATGGACGGCACGCTGTGCTCGGTCCTGTCTTGGTATGACAATGAATGGGGCTTCTCCAACCGGATGAGCGACACCGCCGTCGCCATGGCGAAATTCATTTAGGCCCGGTTCCCCGGAAAGGAGCGCCCGATGACCGATTTCAAACGGCTTGAGGACGCAGACGATCTGGCTGGCAAGACCGCGCTTGTTCGGGTCGACTTTAACGTGCCGATGAATGCAGCAGGTGAAGTCACGGACGATACGCGTCTGCGTTCGGCGCTGCAGACGGTTCAGTATCTCTCCGGACAGGGCGCGAAAGTGGCGCTGCTGGCGCATTTCGGCCGGCCCAAGGGGGAAGTGAAGCCGGAGCTGAGCCTCAAGCCGGTGGCGGACGCGTTTGCCAAAGTCCTCGGCGCGCCTGTCGCCTTCGCCGAGGATAGTGTCGGCGAGGTGGCCGAACATGCGATCCATTCGGTCCAGGGCGGCGGCGTCGTGCTGCTCGAAAATACCCGCTTCAAGCCCGGCGAGACCAAGAATGATCCAGAGCTGGCCGATGAGATGGCGAAGCTCGGCGATATCTATGTGAATGATGCCTTCTCTGCCGCGCACCGGGCGCATGTCTCGACAGAGGGCCTCGCGCGGCGGTTGCCTGCTTATGCGGGCAAGTCGATGGAGCGCGAGCTCGATGCGCTGAATGCCGCGCTTGGCAGCCCAGAGCGGCCCGTTCTGGCCGTGGTTGGCGGGGCAAAAGTCTCCTCCAAGATCGATCTTCTGAAGAATCTTGTCTCCAGGGTCGATGCGCTGGCCATTGGCGGCGGCATGGCCAACACCTTCCTCGCAGCGCGCGGGGTCGCCGTCGGCAAGTCACTCTGTGAACATGATCTCGCCGACACATGCCGGCAGATCGAGGCGAATGCGAAAGAGGCGGGATGCGATATCCTGCTGCCGCGCGACGTCGTCGTAGCCAAGGAATTTGCTGCGAATGCCGAGAACCGCACCTGCGGTATCGAAGACGTCGGCGAGGCAGAGATGATCCTCGATGCGGGCGATCAGACGGTCACAATCCTCGCGTCGGCCATGGATGTTGCCAAGACGCTCGTCTGGAACGGCCCGCTCGGTGCGTTCGAGATCGAGCCTTTCGACAAGGCGACGGTCGCCGCCGCCCGGGCTGCTGGCGCGCGCGCCAGGGATGGCAAGCTTATTGCTGTGGCTGGCGGGGGCGACACAGTGGCTGCGCTCAATCATGCCGGCGCGGCCGGGGATTTTACATTTGTATCGACCGCCGGCGGGGCTTTCCTCGAATGGATGGAAGGCAAGGCGCTACCCGGTGTCGAGGCATTGAAAGGCTAGAATGCGATCAGCGATCTTCCGTTCCGCTCCAGAGTTTCAGGCGGGACGGGCAGGCGCAGCGCACGTTAGCGATAACATTATCAGTTCAGCAAAGCCCGTGTCGGGCGCTGGCCTTCTGGTCAGCGGCGGCCGGGCTTGTCATCCATCGTAAAGGAAACGGGAATGTCCAACGCAGATATGAGACAGCAGATTGCTCAGAAAGACGGCTTCATCGCCGCGCTCGACCAGTCGGGCGGGTCGACGCCGAAAGCGCTTCGCCAGTATGGGATCGATGACGAAGCCTATTCGAATGATGAGGAAATGTTCGGCCTAATCCACGACATGCGCACCCGGATCATCAAATCCCCGGCTTTCAATGGCGACAAGGTGATCGGCGCGATCCTGTTCGAGAGGACGATGGACGGCAAGATCGACGGCAAGCCGGCCGCGAAATATCTCTGGGAAGATTGCAGTGTCGTGCCGTTCCTGAAGGTCGACAAGGGGCTCGCCGAGGCAAAGGACGGGGTCAAGGTGATGAACCCGATGCCGGACCTCGATGCCCTCCTCGAAAAGGCGGTGGCGAACGGCATTTTCGGCACCAAGATGCGCTCTGTAATCGATGCGGCCAATCCGGGCGGCATCGCGGCCATCGTAAAGCAGCAGTTCCATATCGGCCGCCAGATCCTCGCCCACGGCCTCGTGCCGATTATCGAGCCGGAAGTAACCATCTCGATCTCCGACAAGGCCGAAGCCGAGACCATTCTTCTCAATGAGATCCAGAAGGAGCTCGAAACGCTCGGCGCCGATGTGAAAGTGATGCTGAAGCTGACGCTTCCGGAGAATGCCAATCTCTACAAGCCGCTGGTCGAGCATCCGAATGTGATGCGCGTCGTCGCGCTGTCGGGCGGCTATTCACGCGAAGAGGCATGCGACCGGCTTTCGAAGAACAAAGGCATGATCGCCAGCTTCTCACGCGCGCTGACCGAAGGGCTTTCGGCGCAGCAGTCAGATGAGGCGTTCGACGAGACACTGGCACGGTCGATCAATAATATCTGCAAGGCCTCTGTGGAGGGCTAGAGTCGATAGAGCGTGACGCGGACAGAGCTCTCAATGAGCGGCCGGCCACGTGACAAATGTTTAAGTGAAAAGGCGGCTCTGAGGAGCCGCCTTTGCCATGACAGGAGTAGGCGATTCGCGTACGCTTTCACCCATGCTGGAAATGCGCCCCTCATGTGAAACATGTGACAAGGATCTACCGGCTGATGAAACTGGCGCGGTGATCTGTTCGTTCGAATGTACCTTCTGCAAGGCCTGCGCCCGCGAAGTGCACCATGGCACCTGCCCCAATTGCGGCGGCGGCTTCTATCCAAGGCCGCTGCGAAAAGGCAAGTCGCTGGAAAAATACCCGGCGAGCACCAAGCGCGTGGTCAAGGGCCACGTCGGCTAATTCGCTTGATTTCCTTCGCGAAATGCGTGGTCTGATGGTGCACAGCCAATAGGAGACCGCCATGCTTGTCCTCTACGAACACCCGCTTTCGCCTTATGCGCAGAAGGTGAAGATCGCGCTCAGGGAAAAGGGCATCGAGTTCGAGAGCCGCCTCCCGGATGGCATCGGCACAGGCGGGACGAGCGGCGAGTTCATGCGCGGCAATCCACGCGGCGAAGTGCCCTTCCTGCGCGATAGCGATGCGGCGATTTTCGATTCGACCATTATTCTCGAATACCTTGAGGACAAATGGCCGACCCCGCCCATGCTGCCGGAAAGCCCGGTCGAGCGGGCCAGGGCGCGCCTCATCGAAGACGTGATGGACACTCATTATGAGCCAATCAATTGGGGCCTTGGTGAGATCAATTATTTCGAGCGCGCCGAGGGCGAGCTGAAAGAGAAGATCGAGACCCGCGCCGGCAAGCAGATTGCCGGCCTGCATGACTGGCTGGAGCGCCGCCTCGGCAAACGGACCTGGTTCAATGGCGATAATTTCGGCTGGGCCGACCTCTCGGTCATTCCCTATGTGAACGGTTCGCTGCGCTTCGGGTTCGAACCGGCCGAGGGTAGCCCGCTCGCCGAATGGCGCAGCCGCGCGATGACGCGCGACAGTGTCGCGAGAACCGCGACAGAGGCGGTCACCTCGATCGGCGGGATGGAGAATGTCGCCGCCGCCGTCGAGGCGGGCCTGTTCAAGCGTGAATACCGCGACCATCGCCTCGAATGGATGATAAAGTCAGGCGGCCTGGACGTCGTGCTGGAGGGGCTGAAGCACGACAATATCCGCTTCACGCCGGATTTCGCCTGAGGGACATGGTTTCCCTCCGCGCGAAGACGATCTAGGTAGGCGCCATGAGCGATCCGATCCGCCAGCGCACCCGCCTTTATCTGATAACCCCGCCTGAAGTGGCGGATGTGGCAGCCTTTGCGGCCAGTGTTGAGGACGCCCTTTCCGGCGGCGATGTCGCCTGCCTGCAGGTGCGGATCAAGCCGGATGGCGTCATCGACGAGGCAAAGACCGAAGCGGTGGCGCGGGCGCT
>NZ_JBARZC010000255.1:0-5993 GCF_049649345.1 Henriciella sp.
GGGACGAGCAACGGTCCGGAAAGCCACGAAATCCAGCCTGCAAGGGCGAGCCAGGGGCCGAAGGCGAGCGCTGTCGACCCGCTCAAACGTTCCTTGCTGAGCATCGAGGCGGCAAGCGCAGCGGCCAATCCTGACAGCGACGCGATGAGAAGAATGTCGGGAAGCTGCATCCAGCCTGTCCATAGGCCGAGGGCGCCGAGAAGTTTCGCGTCTCCACGGCCGAGCCCCTCTCGTCCGCGGGTCTGGCGGTAAAACGTTTCGACCAGGAAGAGCAAACCGAAGCCTGCCAGTCCGCCGATCAGATGCTCTGGCCAGACGCTGCGCGCATGAAGGACAATCATTCCCCCGCCCAGGGCGGCGAGCAGCAGGTTCAGCCCATCTGGCAGGATAAAACTGCGCCAGTCGATTGCGGCAAGGGCCAGCAGCGTCCAGCCCATCAGGCAGGAGAGGATGTAAGTGCCTTCCGGCGCAAACAGATAGGCTGTGACCGGCACGGCAAGGGCCAGGATTTCGCAGGCCGCGTAGAAGGCGGAGATCGTCGCCCCGCAGCTGCGACAGCGCCCGCGCAGAGCGATCCAGCTGATCACGGGCACCAGCTCGAACCAGCGCAGCGTCGTGGCGCAATTCCTGCACGCAGACCGTTTAGCGAGCCACGGTTCGCCCTCGGGCCAGCGAAACGCCAGCAGCCCGATGAAGGAGCCGATAAAGGGGCCAGCCAGGATGAAGAAGAGATCGACAGGTGACACGTTCAAGACAGCTCTTTTGATTTCCGCTCTTCCCCTGATGCGCGCAGTCGCTTGGCGCGGGGCCTAAAAATTCGTACACTTTCGCCGTTGAGGGGACCAAGGAATATCATCATGTCGAGCAAGAATCGTTCCGCCGCCGTGCAGGCAGGCTTCAGCCTTATGGAGCTGTTGGTGGCGCTGGTCATACTGGCGCTGATCATGGGGGTCGTCGGACCGCGGGTCATCGGTTATCTCAGCCGGGCAAAATCGCAGACGGCAGACGTCCAGATCGAAAATATCAAGGCATCGCTGGATATGTTCCTGCTCGATGTCGGTCGCTATCCGACAGAGGAAGAAGGCCTGGCCGCGCTGATCGAGCCGCAACAGACCGCAGCAGGCTGGTCCGGTCCGTATATGGATGATGAGAGCGTGCCGACAGACCCCTGGGGCCAGCCGTATCATTATGAAGTGGTACGCGGCAGCATGACGCCGAAAGTCTATACGTTCGGCCGGGACAATGCTGAAGGCGGCGAGGGCGAGGATGCCGATATCGGCATCTGATAGCGGCCGGTTGACGCGCCTCACAACCTTTATGGCGTGAGCACGGTGCCCGGAAAACCACAGCCTGGAATTTCAGCGTCGGACTCAAAATCGCCCTCGAGCACGGGCGCGATGTCGAGCCGCAGCAGGCGCGGCGCCGAATAGGTCGTGATGTCGCCGACGATTTCTGCATCGAGCACGTAATAGCCGCCGCCACTCGCCATGGCCGAGGCGCGCACACGGATGGCGCCTTTGCGGTTTCTTGTTTTTTCCGAACTGACCGCGCGCAGATGGCTGCGGGACGTCATGCGTCCGGAGCGCACCACGCCAGGCTGGCGTTCGGTGACCGGCACGTTGAGGGCGGCATAGGCGGTCTGGACTACCGGATTGAGCAGTTCGTCTGCGGTCGGGCTGGCCGCGCCATGCGTCGTGATATGGGGCAGGGCGGCGTGATAGAGCCAGACAGGAACACCGGGGATAGAGGCAAGCTCTGCGACATGGCCGATCGCATCATTGCGGGGCCCGTTTGCATAGCCCGCACGCTGATAGGCGAGAGCTTCGCCGCCATGCGGCCTCGGCGTGCTGTCGGGATCGCGATAGTCAGCGATGTAAGCGGCGGCCGTCTGCGCCGTCGAGCGATCCGCGCCAAGCGCGGAGAACAGGTTCTCCAGAAGTTCTTCCCGGGCAAGATTGAGATCGATGCGCGTTGATGTCGGCGCGATGTCGAGCCGCAAGAGGCCCGTTTCGGCACGGCAGAGATGGGTGCCGGTCTCGACACGATCATCGCCGTCCCGCCAGAGCGTTGTGCCATAGCGAAGTCCGCCTTCGGCGAGTGCCTTTGCGATGACGATGCCGCGATAGTGGCGCGCATCTGCATTGTCGAGAGAGGCATCGCGCGCAGCAGAGGCGGCAAACACAGCCATCAGGCCGACAGCCCAGATGACCAGGATGAGGGCGGCCCCGCGCTCGCGCTTGCGCGAAGGCGGGGGCCGCCTCGTCATCATGAGGGTTTGTTGACCTGCAGGCTGCCAAACGGCACGAAGTGCGCGAGCGGAATACCGTTTTCGCCGACCGTCTCACCCATCGCGACAGGCTTCACCGTCTCGATAGGCGCGGCTGGCGCGGGCAGGGCGGAATAGGCATCGGCCGGCGCGTAGTCCTGGACCTTGGGCACTTCGATGAAGAACGTATCCTCGATCGACTTCATCCGGCTGCGAAGATCGTCGGTGACGAGGATCGCATCTTCGGCATTCTTGATGACGCGCGGCGTGATCAGCACCAGAAGTTCTGTGCGGGTCGTCGCCTGGGTGGTCGTGCTGAAGGCTGCGCCGAGGAGCGGCAGGTCGCCGAGCAGCGGAACCTTGCTCTTGCTGTCCGAGATGCGCTCGCGGATAAGGCCGCCAAGCGCGATGCTTTCGCCGTCATTCACGGCCACCGATGTCGAGATGCGGCGCTGCTGGATGGTTGGCGAATCGATGCCGGACGACTGGGTCGCGACGACGTCAGAGACTTCCTGATCGATATCGAGGATGACGAGGCCGCCATCATTCACGCGCGGTGTGACGTTCAGGATGATGCCCGTGTCGCGCAGCGAGACGGAGTTGACGATCGGCGCGTCCGGATTGGACACGCTGACGGCCGACTGGGTCACGATCGGAACCTGGTCGCCGACCTGCAGGGTCGCTGTGCGGTTGTCGAGCACCATCAGGGATGGCGCAGACAGGATTTTGACATCTGTGACACCGGCCACAGCTGAAAGAGCGGCGCGGCCATCCTGGCCTGAGAACAGGACAGAGAAGCCGGGAAATTGTTGAGCGACAGCGCCGGAACCGACATCGCTGAAGGCGACATCGAACTCGCCCGACTGGAAGAACCATGTCAGGCCGTATGAGAGGTCGTCGCCAAGCGTGACTTCTGCAATCGTCGCCTCGAGGACCACCTGGTTCGGGGTCGTATCGAGACGCGACACAGCGCCTTCGACGAGGCCGAATTGCTCAGGCGTCGCAAGCACGACAAGCGCATTGTTGGCGTCGTCCGCAAACAGGCGAAGCTCGCCCGGTCCGGTCGAACCGGTGCTGCGGGTGTTGCTGCCCGGAAGGTCCTCAAGGCCGTCCGGTGAGGCGGAGCTTTCGACAAGCGGGATTTCGCCGGGGCGAAGGCCCATATTTTCAGTGGCGCTCGACGATGAGCCGGTTTCGCCTGCAAGAGTGTCGCGTAGAATGCCGGCGACTTCGGTTGCGGCGCGGTTCTGGATCGGGATCACATAGAAGCGCTGGGCGGCCTGTCCGCCGGAGCGGTCGAGCCGGGAAATCCAGGCTTTCGCGTCGGCGAGGTATTCAGGCTGCGGGCTGACGGTGAGAACCGTGTTCAGCCGCTCGATCGGGACGAAGCGGACAACGCCGGAAAGCGCGCCTGCTGCATCGGTCGCGAAGATTGCCTCGAGGTCTTCGACGATCTGTGTGGCAGACGTGTACTGGACCGGCGTCGAGCTGAACGACATGCCTTCCATCCAGTTGACGTCGAACATGTTGACCATGTCGATCATGCCATTGAGGCTTCGCGAGTCGCCGCGCATGATCAGCATGTTGCGGTCTTCGTCGATATCGACGGTGACGCCGGAGGTTGAGGATTCCGAAAAGAGTTTCGCCATCGATGCGGCGGAGACAAAGCTTAGCGGCACGACGCGGACGCTGCCATCGCCGGTCTCGACACTGGCGCGGCCGGACGGCACGACCCGATAGAAGCCTTCTTCGGCGACCAGGGTGGCGCCTTGCGAGGCGAGCGCGCTGGAGAGAAGCCGCACTGCTGTGGTTTCGTTGACGGGACGGGCGGTCTGGATCGTGACCGTCCCGGTCAAGGACGACTCAATCACATAATTGACTTCTAGAATCTGGCCGAGGATCTGCTGGACGGCGGTGTTTGCATCCACATTGACGAGGTTGAGCGTGATGTCGCCCGCGCTCGCCAGGCCGCCGGCGGCCAGGGCTGGCGAATTGCCGAACCTGCCCGCGCCGATCTGTTCGAATTCGAGAGGAGGCTGGCCCTGCTGATCGGCTGTACCTGTGCCATTTCGGACCCCGGTGCCGGCTGTGCCTGTGTCCGCGCGCAAACCCTCTTCGACCAGGATCGGGTAGGCGGTGTCGCGGTCAGGAACCACGTTGGGTCGAGGGGCCGACGCGCACCCTGCGAGAGCCAGGGCGACGAGCGATACGCTCATCGAGAGGGCAGATTTCTTTTTCACACGCTGCAGGACCGGTACTAACATGCTCAACTCTCCGTAAAACCTCAGGTCTTCGGCAGCCTACGGGTCGAGCGAAGGATGCAGGGCAAGGCTGATATTCTGGCTCCCATCCGTTAGCACGACGCCATCATCGGAAACCTGTTTCAGTGTCCACCCAGCCAGGGTTTCCCCTGTCTTTAGCCAGACCGGCTGACCGCCAATCATCTCGACATATGCACGTGATGTGCCACCCCGGCGGATGACGCCTTTCAGCTGGATATGGCTCGCATTGGTGGGTTCTGGCGCAAAGCTCGGATCGTCCTCAGCCCCGCCCAGCATCGGCCGGCGATCCTTATGGAAAAGCGGGCGCGGGGCGAGTGTGACTTCGCTGATCTGGCGGTTGGCTTCCGCGGGCGGGCGCGGCGCATCAATCGTGGCAACGACGACGGGATCCTTGATCGAACTCGGCGTCGTATTGCCCGTCGACAGCATGGTCAGGCCGAGGATAAGACCGCCGCAGACGACAGCCGCGACGGCGGTGACCAGAAGGGTCGATCCACGAACGAATTCCATAGCGCTCTACTCCCCCGTGCGCGCGAATGCGAAGATGTCCATCCGCACTTGCAATTCGGGTGCCTCACCGGCGCTGGTCGCGCGCCGGCTGCTGGCTGATATCTGAATGTCGGCTTCGCGCACGAACAGGTAAGGCATCGAGTTCTCGACGGACATGATCGCGCGCTCAAGCTGTTCGCTATTGGCCATGTAGACAACGCGAACGCCGACCATGCGCATTTCGCCGGCTTCGTCTGCAGGCAGGATTTGCGAGCTGCGCACATCGGCGCCGGCATTGAGCAGCGCCTTGCGGACCAGCGATTGCAGTCCTGCAGCCGCCTGCGTGTCGGAGGAGGCGCGCAATGTGCCGCGCTCAAGCCGCTCATCGCGGTTGATGACCGCTGCGGCTGCGACGATGTCGCTTTCCGACGCGATCACGCCTTGCCATTTGACGAGATTTGACTGGGCCTTGTCGATGCGGGTCTGCTGGGTCGAAAAGGCATTCGCTACAGGCTGCACGATCAGGAAGAAGGTCGCTGCCAGTGCGGCGAGGAGGAGGCTTGTTGCAAGCAGGCGCTGTTTGCCTCGAGAGAGCGCGTAGACGTTCATCCCCGGTCCTCCATCAGTGCCATGCTCTGCGCCTCGTCGGCGCCTTTGAACTGGACTTCGATGCGGAAGCGCTCTGCTTCATGGCGCCGGTCGGTGACGACCGAGGCGGAAAAGCGCGCGCTGGAAATCTTCGGTGAGGATTCGAGCACGCTGATCAGCTTTTCCGATTCCTGGGTCAGCCCGATGAGGGAGAAGGAATTGCCCGAATAAGTCAGCCCTTCGAGCCATGCTTCATCGCCGAGCGTGTCGGTGACGGCGCTATAGGCGGCGGCAAAGCGGCCCGGATTGGCCGTCTGCGTGGTGATCTGCTGGATGGCGGCGACACCGGCCTGGGCCTCGGCCTGAAG
>NZ_JBARZC010000256.1:0-3423 GCF_049649345.1 Henriciella sp.
GCCTTGGCGACGGCAAGATCAAGCGCACCGGCCCGAGCAAACATCGAATTCGGGGCCGCATGGGTGATCTCGCCCCAATACTTGCCCATCAGCCTGATCGTGACGCCCTCGATGCCGCCATCGCGGACGATCGTGTTCGAGCCGACCCCCATGAAATGCACCGGCACGTCTTCGGGCAGAGCTTTCAGAAACGCGGCAAGATCATCTTCATCTGCGGGCAGGAAGAGCGCATCGGCCGGCCCGCCCACACGAAACCAGGTATAAGGCGCAAGCGGCTGATCCAGCAGCAGTTTGCCGCGAGGCTCAGGCAGGTGTGTCGGATCAAACGTCATGAAGCTGGCCTAGAGTATCCTGCGCCGGCCCGAAACCCTTGATCCTAAAAGCGGTAGGTCAAACCGATGTGCACGAGCAGACAGGTCTTGTCGTCATCGCGTTCGGATTCGACCTCATCGGCCTCATCGTTGAGACGCTGTGCGAGCACCGGATCATTCGACAGAAGGCCGTCGTGTAAGACAAGGGCCGGACGCGCTCAGCCGTCTTTCAGCTTTGCCGCCAGCTCATTGGCGTGGGCGGTGATATCGCCTGCGCCAAGGCAGACAATCATGTCGCCAGGCTGGGCGGTATCACGGATCACGGCCGGAAGATCGTCGAGGGTTTTCAGCGCGCGGACATCCTTATGGCCGTGCGAGCGGATGCTGCCGACGAGTTCAATATGGGTCGCCCCCTCGATCGGCTCTTCGCCGGCGGCGTAGACCGGCGCAATGAGGGCAATATCGGCCTCACGGAAGCACTGGGAGAAATCTTCAAACAGGTCATGCAGGCGCGAATAGCGATGCGGCTGGGCGACCGCGATGACACGATTGGCGCCCTGCATGGCGCGGGCCGCCTTCAGCACCGCGGAGATCTCGACCGGATGGTGGCCATAATCGTCGATGATCCGCACGCCATTCCATTCGCCCGCAGGCGTAAAGCGTCTTTTGACGCCGCCGAACGTCTCGAAGCTGTGCTTGATCTGCTCCGGCGTGGCATTGAGCTCAAGGGCGACGGTGATTGAGGCGAGCGCATTGGCGACATTGTGGTCGCCCGCCATAGGGAGGCGCACGCCTTCAATCGTCATGTCTTTCCCGCCGAAGCGCCCGCGAACCATGACATCGAAGGTCACACCATCGCGGTCCGATTCCAGGTTGACTGCGCGCACATCGGCCTGCCGGTTGAAGCCATACGTGATGATACGCCTGTCGGAGACGCGGCTGACCATGGCCGAAACTTCAGGATGGTCCGTGCACAGGACGCCAAACCCGTAGAACGGAATGTTCTTCACATAGGTGTCGAAAGCCTCACGCAAGACCTCCATCGAGCCATAGTGCTCCATGTGCTCAGGATCCATATTGGTGACGATGGCGATGGTGGGGCGCAGCTTCGTGAATGTGCCGTCGCTCTCATCGGCTTC
Organism: Henriciella sp.; assembly: GCF_049649345.1. GTDB lineage: Bacteria > Pseudomonadota > Alphaproteobacteria > Caulobacterales > Hyphomonadaceae > Henriciella. Next base: position 1,451 of record NZ_JBARZC010000256.1, read on the forward strand.
GAGCACGATCCAGTCGCCCGTGCCGGCTTTCGCATTCGAGCCATAGGCGTTAATGATGCCCCCATTGATGACGGTCGGGTCGACGCCGGCCCCATCGAGCAGCGCGGCAACCATCGTGGTCGTGGTCGTCTTGCCGTGCGTGCCGGCAACAGCGACCGTCCATTTCATTCGGATAATCTCGGCCAGCATATCGGCGCGGCGCACCACGGGAATCCCGGATTCGCGCGCAGCGATGACTTCCAGATTATCATTCTTGATGGCCGAAGAGATGATCACCGCGCCTGCGCCAATCACATTTGTCGGCGAATGGCCGATATGCACCGTGGCGCCCTTCTCGCGCAGGCGCTCGACATTCGAGCTCTCCTTAACGTCAGAGCCCTGCACCTGATAGCCAAGATTGATCATGATCTCGGCAATGCCGGACATGCCGATACCGCCAATCCCGACAAGGTGCGCCGGGCCGAGGTCGAAAGGGGAAGGTTTGAGGGTCATGATCGTTGCTTTGCCACTTGTTCTGCCAGGTCCGCAAGATCGATAGCTGCTGTCACCGTTCCCGTCACACGTGCCAGCGCCGCCCGGTTCTTCAGATCAGTCTCATCTTCAAGGCGGACCTTGATCAATTCGCCGACCAGATTGGGATACAGATTATCCTCCAGCACCACGTCAGCGGCGCCCGCATCGACCAGCGCTTCGGCATTTGCGGTCTGGTGGTCATCCATGGCGATTTTGAGCGGGATGAGGATGGATGGACGGCCGACGGCAGCGATCTCGCTGACGGTGCCCGCCCCTGAGCGCGCAATGATGAGATGCGCTGCGGCAAGGCGCTCCGGCATGTCGGAGAAAAAGGGTTTGAGCTCATGGCGCAGCTTCACCTTGTCATAGATAGCCGCGACCTCTTCGAGCTGTTCCTCGCGCACCTGCTGGACCACTTTCAGCCGGGCGCGGAGGGTTGGCGGGGTGTGGTTCGCGATGGCGAGGGGAAGAATGTCGCCGAGGATCTTGGCCCCCTGGCTACCGCCCGTAATGAAAATGGTAAGCGTGCCATCCGTCGATGGGTAAGGCGTATCGCGCTTCGCCGCGATCGGCGCGCGCACCGGGTTACCAACAGCATGATGGACAGCGCCGCCGGGCAGCCGGTCGAGCCGGTCAAACCCCGACGCCACGATCGCCGCCTTGCTCGCAAAGCGCCGGTTCACGCGGCCAAGGACGGCATTCTGCTCATGGATGAGAATTGGCACGTTCCGCCGCGCCGCAGCGCTAAGCGCCGGGAAGGCCGGATAGCCGCCAAAGCCCGCGACAAGCGATGGCTTGAGCCGCTTCATTGTCGACGCCGCTGAATTGATCCCGCCCCATATCTTCAGGGCCGCGCCTGGCAGCGTCCAGGGCTTGCGCATGTTCGGGCTCGCCGCGCGCACTTCCTCTTTCCAGTCGGCCGGGAAGCTCTCTGCATAGTGCAGCCCGCGCCCGTCACTCATCAGGCCGACCTGCCAGCCTCGCGCGCGCATTTCTTCGGCGAAGGCGGCAGCCGGGAACATGTGTCCGCCCGTGCCACCCGCTCCAATGATGACGAGCGGCTTTGCTGCGTCAGTGTCTGCCATCTGGCCTCCAGGTCGTCGAACTCTGACGGCGAATAAGCGCCAGGGCGAGACCCAGTGTCAACGCGATGCCGAGCATTGATGAGCCTCCATAGGAAATGAAAGGCAAGGTCATGCCTTTCGGGGGAATGAGGCTCACATTAACGCCGATATTGATGGCAGCCTGAAGGCCGAAAAGCGCGAATAGTCCGGCAGCGGCGGCGCGCGGATATGGATCTCGAAGGCGGGATGCGCCGCGAAAGCCTCGCCAGCAGATGAAGACGTAAAGGCCGATCAGCGCGAGCGCGGCAACATAGCCGAATTCCTCGCTCAGGACCGCATAGATGAAATCTGTGTGCGCGTCGGGAAGGTCGGTCTTAACCGTGCCCTCGCCAGGCC
>NZ_JBARZC010000257.1:0-2592 GCF_049649345.1 Henriciella sp.
GGGCAAGGCTCAGCAGCGAGGCGACGATCACCACGGGTCCGACCACGTGAAGCGGCGCCGCGATGGCCGCCAGCAGGGGCAATGCCGCGCCAACCGCAAAGCTTGCTGCAGATGATACCGCCGCCTGGACGGGCCGCGCTTCGACCACATGCGAGATGCCAAGCTCGTCGCGGGCGTGCGCTTCGAGCGGGTCCTCAGCCATGAGCTGGCGGGCGACCGCATAGGCCGTCTCTTCCTTCACGCCCCGGTCCATATAGATGTGGGCGAGTTCGGCCTCTTCCTCTTTCGGGTTTTTCTTCAGCGCGGCGGCTTCCTTGGCGAGGTCGGCCTCTTCAGTGTCGCGCTGGGAGCTGACCGAGACATATTCGCCGGCCGCCATGGACATCGCGCCTGCGACCAGGCCGGCCACACCGGCCAGCACGATTTCAGGCCGGCCCGCTGACGCCGAGGCAAAGCCGACGAGCAGGCTCGCCGTCGAGACGATGCCGTCATTGGCCCCGAGAACGGCGGCGCGCAGCCAGCCGATCCGGTGGACCATATGGTGCTCTTCATGGCCCTCATAACTCATCGCGGCGGCTCCCTTGTCTGACCTTCAGGGTCAGAAAGTAAGGGGCCGGGCGGGGATTGAAAGCCGGACGTTGACTTGGCCGCAGCCGCCAGCCTCCCGGCGGACGGGTGGCAGGCGGAGCGTCAGACTGTGTGAAGCGCCTGGTCTGGCGGCGCGCCCGGTAGCGGCAAGCGCCTGATTTTCATCATGAAAAGTTGAACCATGTCGACCAGCCAGGGCGGCACGTGGCGGGATCTGAGGCCCGGCGGACGCCCCGGCCGGCAGGGGTCCCAGCGCGGCAGTCTGACATTCTTCGGCCAGCGGGCGAGCCGTCTGGCATGCGCGCGGGCGAGGGTGTCGCGGTGCTCGATTGCCCCGGCAAGCGCGTTGATCCGGCGCATGAGGGCGTCCGGCTCGATAAGCTCTGGCGGCGGCAGGGAGGGGCCGAACTTTTCAGGCGTCGGCGCGCCGAAAACGCTGGCGAGGGAGGGGATGTGTTCGAAGAGCTGGAAGGTTGGCGTACCACTTCCGCTTTGCCCGCCTGGTTCGACAGGCTCACCATGAGGGGCCGGCCTGCGCCGGGAAGAGCGGGTTTTTTGGCCCTCAACCTCAATCTCATCGGCCATCAGCACGATCAGCCGCCGCATCAGCGCCTCTGCCGGGCGCAGCAGGCGCAGCGCCTTTACCCGTGCCTGCCGCGTAAAATAGCTCGGCGCGCGGCCGCCGATGATGTGCAGCATCGCGCAGATATCCGCGAGCAGCGCCAGCAGCCGCGGCACGGCCCGCTCCATCGCAATGCTCACATGATGGTTCAGCGCCTCAGACATTGCGGGCAACCATAGACGGGCGCTCGCGGGGGCGGATGGATCGGGGATCTCGAACCGATAAACTTTCGTGACATTTGCCCCGCGGCCCTCGCGCTTTGGGACCAATGCTGGCATGCCCCGGTTTCATCCGGATGGAGGGATGACGCCATGAAAGCTGGCAGGCTTGCCAGTCTGGGAGCGGTGTTCGCGCTGGCAGGGTGCGCCGTTTTGGGCGCGCCGCAGGATATCGCCATTCCGGTTGCTGCAGACTATCAGGCACGCGAACAAGCGCAGATGAAACCGCATGACAGTTGCGGGCCGGAATTCATGCAGGCGGCGGTGCCGGGCCTCATTCGCGCCGTATTGGAGCCGCTTGCGGATGGCCCTTTCCGCGCCTCCTGCCGGCGCCATGATGCCTGCTATCGCCTGCAAGAGCACAGCCAGGCCTGGTGCGATGAACGGTTCCGCGAGGAAATGGTCGCGACCTGCAATACCGGCACGGGCGGGCTCGGCTATTCGCTGCCCGGCATCGGCCCTCCGCTCTGCCGGGTGCAGGGCGGGCTCTATTTCAGCTTGGTCAGTTCGCCCGGTGGCGCGGCCGCCTATAAGGGAGAGCCGGGCGGGCAGATTGCCAATCTGCGCCACAGGATTGTCCGCAGGGCGCCCGGCGAGGATCAGGTCACGGCCTGCGTCGACATTGCCAATGAGACGCCGGTCCTGCAGGGCTATGTCGTTGATCTCAGGGATAAAACCGGCAGGCAGATCGACCGGGCACCGTTCAGAGGCCAGCTCCAGCTGCGCACCGGAGAAAGCGGCACGCTCTGCGTCGGGACGACGGGCAGCCGGCGCTATGGCCTGCCTGATTTTGCCGATGGGATTTACGCCGTGCTGAGCGCAGACGACCCGTCGCGCTATGCGGCCTGGGGCGATCTGGTGGTCGTCGATCAGCGCCAGGTGGTGCTCGATTGAAACTGCGGGGGCGCGGGTTGACGTCGATCGCCATGGTGGGGTTTGTGAGACCGGCATGAAACTGCGCAAGGAATATCGCTCGAACCGCGTCTTCACGCGGGTCAGCCCCTATGTGCACAGGCGGCTGAACGCGGCCACCGAGTCAGAGCGGCTCTAAGCCTAGGCCCGCAGATACCTGCGCAGGCAGGTATCCATGGTGTGTTGGCTGAGATGGAGCACCATGGGTTCCTGCTTTCGCAGGAACCGGCGGCTAAATGGTAGGTGCAGAAT
>NZ_JBARZC010000258.1:0-2096 GCF_049649345.1 Henriciella sp.
TGCTTGTTCACAGGGGACCATCAGGCCGCCCGTGTATCAACCCTCGTAACACCAGAAGCCATCTTGAGCGCGCGGAGCGCTTCTAGGCCGGTAGCGTAGGTCTCGGGCAGTTTCATCGTAACAATCCGGCCATCCTCGAGTGGCAGCTCGAAATATATCTCGCCCCTGTCTGCACCCGGCGCATCGACCAGACGTTTCGCGACACCTGCCAGCTCGGCATAGTTGGCCCCGCGCGACAGCCGGACCTGAAGGGCCTTGGCCTTCTTGCCGATACGCGCCTTCTCGATCGGTTTAACCTGGCTTGCCGAGAGCCTGATTTCCTCATCCTGGCGGCGGACATTCACAGTCACGCAAACGCTGCTGGCCGGCGAGAGCATGTCTCGATAGGTCTCCAGCACTTCAGGCATGACCATCAGCTCGACCTCGCCCGTCGGATCCGACAAAGTAAGGAACGCAAACTTGCCGCCCGATCGTGCCAGCTTTTCCACGCGGCGCCGAACCACACCGATAAGCTCAAGCGGACGGCCATCCACCGCCACATCTGCAATCTCCGCCGAGAGCGTCACGCGCCCCTCTTCCAGGCTGTCGAGAACATCATCCAGCGGGTGGCCGCTGAGGTAGAAGCCAACCGCGGCGAACTCTTCGTCGAGCTTCTGTTGACCGTTCCAGGCCGACACTTGAGGCAATGTCGCCCGGATCGCCGGTTCGGCCTCACCGAACAGCCCGCCTTGCCCGCCTGCCCTATCTTCAGCGGCCGAAACAGCTGTCGCGGCCAGAAGCGGCGCTGCAGCCAGCGCGTTCGCACGGTTTGGTTCAAGCGAGTCGAAGCCGCCTGCACGCGATAGCTGTTCGAAACACTTCTTGTTGACCGATTTTGGATCGACCCGTTCTGCAAAGTCATGAAGCGATTTGAACTGACCTTCGCTTTCCCGCTCTGCTACAAGATGCTTCATCGCCTCGAGGCCGACGCCTTTGAGCGCGCCGAGCGCATAGACCAGGGCGCCGTCTTCCACATCGAAATCGGCGCTCGACCGGTTCACGTCCGGCTGGATCAACGGCACTTCGAGCCGCTTCACCTCCTGAACAAAGGCAGCGAGCTTGTCGGTATTGTGCAGATCGAGGCTCATGGACGCGGCGAGAAATTCGACCGGGAAGTGGCGCTTCAGATAGGCGGTCTGGTAGCCGATGAGCGCATAGGCGGCTGCGTGGGACTTGTTGAAGCCGTAACCCGCGAATTTCTCCATCGTGTCGAAGATCTCGTTGGCAAGCGGCGCCTCAATGCCTTTCAGCTCCTTGGCCCCCTTCAGGAAGCGCTCGCGCTGGGCGACCATCTCCTCGACTTTCTTTTTACCCATGGCGCGGCGAAGAAGATCGGCCTCGCCAAGCGAATAACCGGCAATCTCTTGCGCCATCCGCATGACCTGCTCCTGATAGACAGGCACGCCATAGGTCGCCTCAAGGATCGGTTCGAGATCCGGGTGCTGGTAGCGGACATTCTTCGGATCTTCCTTGCCCGCAACATAGACCGGGATGTTGTCCATCGGGCCCGGCCTGTAGAGCGAGATGATGGCGATCACGTCTTCGAGATCGTTCGGCCGAACCTTGCGCAGCGTGTCCCGCATGCCCTGGCCTTCCAGCTGGAACACGCCGAGCGTATTGCCGCTCGCCATCAGATCATATGTTTCCTGATCGTCGAGCGTTTCCCATTCAGGGCCAACATCGCGTCCATCCCGCCGGATGAATTTAAGTGCCCGGTCAATCACCGTGAGCGTCTTCAGCCCGAGGAAGTCAAATTTCACTAGACCCGCAGATTCCGCCCATTTCATATTGAACTGGGTCGCCGGCAGGTCGGACCGCGGATCATTATAGAGCGGGACCAGTTCCGTCAGAGGCCGGTCACCGATGACAACTCCGGCAGCGTGGGTACCGGCATTTCGGTACAGCCCTTCGAGCGCCAGCGCCGTTTCCAGAAGCTCTCCGACGCGCGGATCTTGCGCAATCTCGTCCTGAAATTTCGGTTCCTCGTCGATCGCATCCTGGAGCTTGGGCGGATTGGCGGGGTTGAACGGGATCAGCTTCGCTAGACGGTCCACCTG
>NZ_JBARZC010000259.1:0-9132 GCF_049649345.1 Henriciella sp.
ATCTTCAGCTGCGTGTAAGTGCAGTTCTGCGCCTCATCGATCACGACGAAGGCATTGTTGAGCGTGCGCCCGCGCATGAAGCCGATGGGCGCGATCTCGATCAGGCCTTCGCCCATCATGTGCTTGAGTTGTTGCGGCGAGAGCCTGTCGGCCAGCGCGTCATAGAGCGGGCGGAGATAGGGCGCGAGCTTGTCTTCCAGCGCCCCTGGCAGGAAGCCAATCTGCTCACCGGCCTCGACGGCTGGCCGTGAGAGAATGATGCGTGCGACCTTTCCCTTTTGGAGGGCTTCGACCGCCTTGCAGATCGCAAGGTAGGTCTTGCCGGTGCCAGCCGGCCCAAGGGCGCAGACTAGCGATTTCTCATCAAGTGCCTTCATAAGGCGCGCCTGGTTTTCAGATCTTGGCTTTACGGTTTTCTGATAACGCTGATCACGCGGCGTGTTTGGATTTCGTACCTTTTCGGCATCGTCCGGATGCCAGCCTCCCTGTATGGCGTAGAGCCGCGCCTCGTTGCGCGATTTTCCTCCCATCTCCTCGAAGAAGCCCATGGCTTCCAGTTCTGCATTGGCTTTCTGACGCTTGGCAGAGGTTCTTTTACCCATGTGAGGATCTCCTTTTCGGGCACAAAAAAACCGCCGTGCAAAATTGCAGGGCGGCGACGGAAAACGGGGAGAAGGGAGCTCCGGGCCCTCTGGAGGGGCCGGGTGGTGTTTCTGGCAGAGACGGTCTGGGGACCATCGGCACTTGCCTCCCGAATCTCATAACCATTAGAGGATAGCAGGGTTAAAGACCGATTAACCAGCAGATACGCGCACGAAACGATAATCTTGTGGAGGATTGCAAAAATGGCACTTTATGACCTGGATGGCGTCAAACCGAGCACACCGGAGAGCGGGAACTATTGGGTCGCCGATAATGCGACCGTTCTGGGCCGGGTGATTCTCAGGGAAAACGCCAGCGTCTGGTTCAATGCGGTGCTGCGCGGAGACAATGATCCGATCGAGATCGGTGAGAATTCGAATATTCAGGATGGAAGCGTCCTGCACACCGATCACGGCGTGCCGCTGACCATCGGGAAGAACGTCACTGTCGGCCATATGGTGATGCTGCACGGCTGCATGATCGATGATGGCACGCTGATCGGGATCGGCTCAACGATTCTTAATCTTGCGACGATCGGGAAGAACTGCATCATCGGGGCACATTCGCTTATCCCCGAGGGCAAGGAGATCCCGGACAATTCACTCGTCATGGGCGCGCCAGGCAAGGTGGTGCGCGAGCTGGATGAGGGGGCGGCGCAGATGATTGCCGCGTCCGCGCAGGTCTATGTCGATAACTGGAAACGATTCAAGACGGGCCTCAAACGGATCGACGCCTAGTCGATATCGTTGCTGGCCACCAGTTTCAGGCGCGGCTCAGCCACCCCGCTATCTGGCGGGAAGATCGCCGTGACGCGGTGGCGCCAGACCGGACGGCCCTTGAGGAAGAATTCGCCGCCCAGCGTCTGGTAAAGCCCGAGACTGCGCGCGCCGCCTTTCTGGTGCGGCGGCTGGGCCAGCGGGGCGAGGATCAGTTCTATGTCGACGCGCTCGCCGGTGAGCGACTCGCCGCGACCGCGCACAACGCCCGGCAGGCGCTCTTCAGTGACGGACTTCAGCAGCAGTTCAAGCATGGCGCGGTCATGACCGGCCCAGAAACTCAGGAAATTATGATCGGCAAGCTGGCGGCCGAGTGAAGACTGGATCTGGTCGCCTGCCGTCTTGAACACCCAGTCACTGTCGCCTGCATCCTGTATGACGAACAGGCGCGAGACGAGATCCGGATGATCGCGCGTGGTTGGTGCGTGGGGCACATCATTGTCTGAAGTGTTCATGCGCTGCCAGGCGGAAAGCAGGGTCTGGCTGTTCGGGTGAAGGGTTCGGTCCAGCATTCGGGCTCGTATCTCTTTATATATGTACGTCGTCGTTTGAGCGCCGCGGCGCATGGTGAAGCGTCCATCGCAAGCGCCGGGCCAGAGATATTTCGCCCTGAAAGGGGTGGTCAGGCCGGGATTGGAACAGTTTTCGCCGCTCAGGCGAGCTGCGGCATGAAACGTGCTTCTTCTAAGGCGAAGAGCCACGGAGACACTTCATGCGCGTTTCAACACGACACACTCTATACGCAGGCGCTGCTGCCGCCGTCATCGGGGCGCTGACAATGGCTGCCTCGGCGGGCGGGGGTAATTCACCCTGCCATGGCTGTAATGCACCGCCGCCACCGCCGCCAAGCTATCATGGCCAGAAGGACGGGCCCTGCTGTCAGGGCGGCAAGAATCACGGCGTCTTCGTGCCAGGCGTGAATGTTTATGGCGGATCGGTGAATGTATCAGTTCAGACCAGTCTGAATGTTGCGGCAGCCGCCGGAGCCAGTGCGCAATCTGAAGTCGTCGCCTATGCAGGTGGTGGTGGCGGATTTGGCGGTCCAGCGCCGGTCGCGATGACATCGATCGACAATCTGAACGTTGTCGGCGGTGGAGAAATCTACACCGAAACCGTCACCGAACAGGTTCCCACGGTTGAAGAATACTGCGTCGATGAGATCAGTTATGAGATGGCCTATCGTGCCGTCCAGGCGGTCTGTATCGACGATACGGGCGCGCCGCACCCTGCATCGCAGGTCAATGGATCGCAATCGATTGCATCCGGTTACAAGGGCGAAGTGTTCCGCTGCATGGCAGGCACGCGGATGCAGGTCACGATTGGGTCGGTCACGCAGGGCAAGGCCAGCTTCGATCATGGGCAGGGCATGTCCTGTGCGAAGGGCGAGGCGCTCGTCTTCAGCACAGGTGGTAAGCTCAACTGCGCCCCGCAAAGCCCGCAGCGCGATTGTAATGAGCGCTCGCTGCTTCGACGCCACGGCCCGGGCATCAAGGTGTTCGAGACACGGATCGCAGACAAGCGCTGCGTGCCTCAGGAACGTACCGTGATGAAATCGGTGACCCGCGAAGTGCAGAAAGTGCGCGAATCGGCCGGTGGCGCAATTGTCTTTGACGGCGGTGTCGGCCAGGGCGTCTACTAAGACAACTGCAATAAATCCAGAATTCAAAAAGCCCTGCATTGTCAGGGCTTTTTTCCTATGTGTCGCCGGTTTCTTACTCTGACAATATGCCTCACTACAGCATTGGCACATTGCATCCATGCATAGCTCTGCTAGGCGTGTGCGCGCGCACGATTCGTTCGCAAATAAGAACAATATCAATAGGAGACGTGAGAAATGAAGCCAACTCCCAGAAGAAATACAGGGGTGTCGCTGTTCAAGACATCGCTGTGCGTTAGCGTCGGCCTCGGGGCCCTCATTGCCGCACCCATTTCAGTTGCGAATGCTCAGGAAGAAGAAAGCGCAGACAGCCAGCGCCGCCTGAACGCTGTGGTCGTCCAGGCCACCCGCCGCGAAGGCACGACCGTGCAGGATGTGCCCGTCGCCGTGACCGCCTTTGATGCTGCAATGCTCGAGGATACGGGCGTGGCCAGGCTCAACGACATCGAACAGATTGCGCCTTCGGTGCAGATCGCCCAGACAGAATCGGCCGCTTCGGGCACGTCCATCTCGATCCGTGGTGTCGGTACCGGCTCCAACAATCCGGGCTTCGAGCCGGCTGTGGGTGTCGTGATCGATGGCGTCTTCCGCACCAAGACGGGGATCGCCCTGTCCGAGCTGCCAGAACTTGAGAGCCTGGAAGTCCTGCGCGGACCGCAAGGCACGCTGTTCGGCCGCAACACATCTGCCGGTGTGATTTCGATTAACACCGCAAAGCCGGAATGGGAGCCGAATGCCACGGTTGGCGCCGGGGTCGGCAATTACGGCATGTACAGTTTTGAAGCCATGTCGACCGGTCCGATCACCGACAATATTGCAGGGCGGATCGATATCAGACGCCGCGTGCGCGATGGTTACATTGATGATGTGAACTCCGATCGCGAGTTCAACAATCTCGACCGCTTCCTGATGCGCGGCCAGCTTCTCTGGGAAGGCGATGACGATGCGAGCCTTCGTCTGATTGCCGATTACGGCAAGACGACTGAAGACTGCTGTATCGGCGTGAACTTCAATCCCGGCCCACTTGGCGCAGCCGTCAATGCAGGCGCGGCCCAGCTCGGTCTGGTCGGCATCGCCGACGCCGATCCGGAAGACCTGAAAGTTGCGATCTCGCCGAACAGGGAGGTTTCAGACGATGTCGATGAGTGGGGCGTCTCGGCCGAATACAAGAACCGCTTCGGCACGATGAACTTCACCTCCGTCACCTCCTATCGTGACTGGGAAGCCCTCCGCGATCAGGATATCGACTTCTCCGGTATCGACCGGGCCTATCGCGATGGCACGATGATCGGTGATCAGACATTCACCCAGGAAGTCCGTCTGCAGGACACCTATGGCAATATCGACTGGCTAGTCGGTGCGTTCTACATGAACCAGAAGACCTCCTACACCGATACGATCCGCGTCGGTACGCAGGCCAATCTGTACACCGACCTCGTCGCCTTTGGTGCGGCCGGTGGGCAGGTCTTCGGCAGCCTCGATCCGACGGGAACCGTGGTTCCATCCCTTCTCGGCAATATCAATCCGTTGACCGGTGCGCCTGCCGCGCCGGGCACGCCGGGAACTGTTCCTTTCTTCATCCCAGGCTTCCAGCCGGGCCAGGGCCAGTCTGCCGACAATTGGGACCAGACGACGAATGCGTTCTCGCTCTTTACTCATAATGAGATCGCGCTCTCAGATCGCCTGACGGCCACGCTGGGTCTGCGTGCAAACTATGAAGAGAAAGAGGTCGAGTACGATCTCAACGGCAATGTGACGCCGTGTAATTTCTTCGCGGCCCAGCCAGGCGTCGCTCAGGCACTTGGCCAACTCGCGCTTCTCGTCTGTAATCCGGCGATCAATAGCGAATTCAGCGTCGCCGACAGCGGAAGCTTTGACGACACGCAGGTGACCGGTACGGCAAAGCTCGCCTATGAGTTCACGCCGGACTTCATGACCTATGTGTCCTATGCGCGTGGCTTCAAGGCTGGCGGATACAACCTCGACCGCCAGGGCTTCGACAGTGTCATCTTCGGCGGTGACGGCCCTCAGCCGGAAGACCTGCAGTTCGATGGCGAAACGGTCGATTCCTATGAAATCGGCTGGAAGGCCGATTTCGTCGACTATAATGCGATCCTGAACGGCGCGATCTTCTATCAGGAGATCAAGGACTTCCAGGAAAACCTCTTCAGCGGCTCGAATTTCCGCACATTCAACTCGGATGTGGAGAGCTATGGTCTCGAGCTCGACGGCACGCTGTCTCCGGTCGATGGGCTGACGCTGCAAGGCGGCTATGCCTACACCAAGGTGGAGCGTCAGGAAGACATCCAGGCCCCAGACGGCACTGGCGGGTTTGCGACCCTGGCCGATGGCGGTGTTCAGCTTGTCTACATGCCTGAGCACGTCGTGACCGCTTCGGGCACCTACCTCGTGGGTCTGACCGATTCGCTGCAGGGTCTTTTCCACGTGAATGCCCGCTACAATTCCGAGGCGGCGCTTTCTGACAGCTCGCGCGGCCTGACCGATAATGATGCTTACACGACTGTAGGCGCACGGGTCGGTGTTCAGGCGGCTGATGGTAGCTGGGAGTTCTCTCTCTTCGGTGAGAACATCACGGACGAAGACTACAATATGGCAGCTTTTGCCGTGCCTGAGCAGACCGGTACAAATGCCGTCTATCCAGGCATTCCGGCCATGTACGGCGCCGAGTTCAAAGTGAACTTCTAGGTCTCTGACCTCAAACCGATTGAGAAAGCCCCGCCTTCCTGGCGGGGCTTTTTTTATGGCGTCCGGTTCTTTCGGGCGTTCAGCGCAAGACAGGTGAGCGCGAAGCTCAACACCTCAAAGCTTGCAAACATCCAGCTCGTGAAGGTCGGGCTGTCACCCATTATGACCGAGACCAGCCGCGACAGCGTATAGCCACCCATATAGGCGGCGAGAAACCAGAGGGCCGGGCGTTCGAAGCTTGCCGGTCTCAGCGCGCCAGCGCCGGTCAGCGCCGCCGCACCGAGGCTGACGCCGCCATATATGCCGCGCATCTCGAAGATGTTGTTGGGGCCGCTCGTTTCGACGCCGAGCTGGGCGGTCATGCCCAGCGGGTCTGCAATAGACCAGAGGCCAAAGGCGACAAACATCAGAGAGATAAGACCAAGAAAAATACGAACAAGCATGAAGCCGATATAGACCGATCTGGCTCAAGGCGAGGTTCTGGAATCGGAAAACCCTCCGTCCTGCGAGGAAACGGAGGGTTCCGGATCGGCAGATCCTCAGTCGGAGACAGTGTCCCCTCTAGTCGCCGACTGATTGCAGTGTGGCGGAGTTCCCGACGGCTGTTGCTGAGCCGTAGATTGCACCGCCATAGGCAGTTTGTGCGGAGCCCGTCGCGTAGACGGATCCGGAATTTGTCTGATTGATCTGGCCGCCGACAGCGCCGTCGCTGCAATAGTTGCAGACCGTGGCAGTCGCGGCGTTGCCGATCGCCGAAGATGTCACCACGCCTGTTTCGCCGGTCCAGGATTCGCCCGTCAGGCTCGCCTGAGCGCCGACAGTGCCATTATTGGTCTGGTCGGCGTAGATGACCGTGTCTGAGCCAATATTGGAGATCAGGGCCGAGTTGCCGACACCGGAGGCCGACGCGGTTGCAGAGCCGGACCAGTGATCGAGTGTGACATAGGTCTGGGCGTCCACGTCTGCGCCATTGACCTGCGTCGTGGGTGCACCTTCAAGGCCGAGCGTGGCATACCCCCACTCATTCTGAACCGTGGCCGAATTACCGAAGCCGGTGGTCGCTGCGGTCACATTGGTGCCGTCATTCATGTAGACATCGGTGACGGCGCGCACGTTTGAGCCAGACTCGGTTGTCTGCAGGGCGCGATTGTAATTGGTTGTGGTGTAACCGGTTGAGGAGGTCGCATTGGCGCCGGCTGTCGTCACGAAGGTCGCCGCGTAGCCGTCGCAGCACATATCTGCGTCTGTCTCAGCTTCCACATCGGCCGAGCTATACTGATACTGGTCAGCATAATTGTTGCCGAAATTGGTGTCCGTGGACGAGATGTTCGCCATGGCGGTCGTCGCGCTTGTGATCGTGGCGCCGCCGAGCAGCTCGATATCACTGGAGGCGGCGATATTGCCTGACGCGACCTGTTCCTTGGCCCACGTATAGTTCGTGCCGTAATTTGTCCCGCCTGTAACGGCGTTGCCATAAGAGGTTGTCGTGGCCGCGGCACTACCTGCGGAATAGCCGCGAAGCCGGTTTGTGGCGGTCGCAGCCGCATCGAAATTCTGGCTGATCTGCGCATTCACGTCGCCAGTGCCGCGCACGGCAGCTGCCGAGTTGCCCATGGCAACAGAGGTTGAGGAGACTTCGGGTGTGTACTCCGGGACGGAAACATCCATGTCGGACCACACATCGCCCATCTGCACCTGGTCAATCGTGCCGGTTTCAGCAGCGTCTTGCGCGAGCGCAAACGCGCTGGTGGACAGGCTGAGCGCCATGAGCAGGGATATCCGGGTTGCTTTGCTGATCAATTCAGCCTCCCAAGGAAAGAGTAGGGGGCTGCGGGCCACTTAATTGCGGCCGCGCAGAGTTGGGTCACGGCGGTCATGCCAATTGGCGGCGATGGCGCGCGATGGACCGTTATATTCTTCCAGAGGCGCACCGCGGGGCACGAAGTCACCCGTGACGCTATTGGTCGAGATGGCGCCTTCTGTCTGCGAGCACACATCGCCGGACGGGATGGCGTAGAGATTGGCCATCATTTCGAGTACGGCGCGCTCAACGACAGAGCGGATCGCTAGCTGGATCGGCTCCTGCGCGCGTCCCCCGACACCCACATCAAAAACATTCCCATTGGCAAAATCGAACACGCCGAGCGAGATCTCGCGGCCGATGATCTGCTTCTGGTAGGAGATCACATCGACAACTTCGAGCGTTTCAGTTTCAACCATGCGCAGGTCTAGGCCAACATTTATGACGTAGAGCTTCGCACCGATCGAGCCTTTGGTGTCGGTCGGGTCGAGGTCGCCAATGAAGGCGTCGCCGCCGACAGAGCGGATATTGTAGTTTAGCTCTGTAATGCCGCCGACAAGGTAATAGTCGGAGCCCGGGATGGAGCCTGCAGTGATCTTGCGGAAGTCCTCGGGGACATCGTCGCCGATCAGCTTGTTGTTGGCATATTTCAGCTCAAGCTCGGACACGGACGTATCGAATCGCTCAACGAGGCGTGCGCCAGACTTCGCGAAAGCGGAGATTGCCATCAGCGATGCGCCCTGCGTCACCCGGCGGCCGCCTTCGATGTCAGCCTTGCCGGTATAGTCGAGGATCCGGCCGACAGCGATGCGCGGGGCGCGGTAGCCTGACGAGCGAGCAAAGTGGCCCATGCAGACCAGGCCTTCGGAATAAGGCGTCGGGTTTGCCGTGACGGGAGCATTGCCGATCGGGCTCGCATACTGGCCACTCGGGCCGGCAATCGGTGATACGCAGCCGGTGGCGAGCATGGCGCTTGCCAGGACCGCGCCTGACGCTTTCGTGCACGCTGCGCTGAAAAGAGTGTTGAGATTAATCATTGAGGTTGAGCTCCCCATTGAGAATGACGTTCTGATCGCCATTGTTGATCTGCGTGGAATCGATGATCACAGTGTTGTTGTTACCGTTGGTGATGACGTTGAGCTGGTTGCCGACCGCCGTGCCTGTGCCAATCATTCCGGACGCGCCGCCTGTCTGGCCCCAACCGGTATTGAGGCTGGTGCCAAGGCCGGTGCCGCCTTCAATCAGGCCGTTCACGATGACGCGGTTGTTGGAAGCGTCACGCGTACCGGCCGAGAAAGGCTGGCTTTCCTGGCCGTAGCCATATCCATAAGGACGTTCAAACTGGGACGTGCTTGAAGCGGCCTGTGCATTTGCATGAGGGGCAATAGCCAGCGCCACGAGTCCGGCAATGCCGACTACCCCGGTGATAATTTCAGTTGTCATTTTCATCTGCCGATCCCCTTTTGGGTCTGATGACCATTTGGTTTGCAACGCGCATGCCAATTCAGGAGAGCCCTGGCTGCGGATTTCGTGTTTGAGGGGAACAGACC
>NZ_JBARZC010000260.1:0-17478 GCF_049649345.1 Henriciella sp.
CGCTGTTGCAGATCAGCCTGGCTGTCGCGGACGCTCGCAAGCCCTGTCTCGGCCGGGCTTGGCAGGGTGGTCTGCCGGAGAAGGCCTGACGACCAGAGTGAGAGGCCGACACTGCCGAGCGCGATCAGGGCCACGAATATGAGCGAAATCCAGCCTGGGCCCGAGCGGCGCACTTTGGCCGGCTTTTCATAGGCGATGCTTGATTTTTCGGGCGTCTCAGCGGGTTCGAATTCTGCATCGATTGGGGCGGATGAATGGCTCGGCTCATTCGTCATCAGTCTACCTCTTGCGCGCTCCCCAGCCGCCTTAGTGACTCTTACACGATCAGCCGTTTCACAGCAGCTTTTCAAGCAGGTTCAGCAGATGATCCTCATCGGGGTGGCCGGAAATCGAAATCCCGCCTGTCCTGATGTCCTGAAAGGGCTCTGCTGCCTGCTGTGAGATCGTGACAAATACGGTTTTGGCGAGATCGAGTGATTTTGCAAGGGCGAGAAATGCCTCAGCGCCCTTTCTGGAGTGGATAAGACAGAAAGCGGGCGTGCCTGACTGAAGTATGCTCTGCGCGTCCGGCGACAGGGCCCGGGCGGGGCGGGCCTCGTACAGCGGGACGAAATCAACTTCGAAGCCTTCTTCACCGAGCGCCTCTTTCACGACGCCTTTGGCCGCCGCATTGGCGATATGAAGCAGGCGCTTCGGCCGGTCTTCGCTCCAGTGATGGGCGATGAAATGGGCAAGGTCGTGCGCGTCGCCCGAAGACTGGTGGACCGGGCTGAAGGCTTCGCGGACGGCTTCCGAGGCCGTGGCTGGCCCGACGCACCAGGCGGGCAGGCCGCGTTCGCTGCTCGCTTCAGCGAAAAAGCGCACGCCATTGGCGCTGGTGAAGATGAGGCCCGAATAGGCGGCAAGATCGGGCAGGGGCTCGTCGCGCGCGCCAAGCTCTATGGCGGGCGAGAGAATCGGGGTGAGCCCCATCTTTTTCAGACGGGCGGCTGTCTGTGAGGCGCCGGGTTCAGCCCTTGCAATGATGATTGGCGGTGTCGCCTCAGTCATCTTCGAAGGCAGGCAGGTCACCGCCCGCCGCGGCGCGGATACGCTGGCCGGCTGAGCGGCCAAGCGCGGCGAGGTCTGCCTCGCTGGCATCCGCTTGCGCAGTGCCCTTCTCTGCCCAGCGCTCAGAGCCGTCGGGGCGCAGCACTTCGCCATCGAATTTCCACACGCCGTCTTCGAGGCGCGCATGCCCGCCCATGGCGGTCCGGCAGGAGCCGTCGAGTTCAACGAGGAAGGCGCGCTCGGCAATTGCCGCCTTGCGCGAGTCGGCATGGTCGAGCTTGCGCAGCAGGGCGACGATGTCGTTATCAAGATCATCTGGCCGGGCAGCGATCGTGATGATGCCCTGGCCCGCCGCCGGGATCATGTCTTCGATCGGCACGGGAGACGCCAGATGTGCCATGCCGAGGCGTTCAAGGCCGGACATGGCGAGATAAGTCGCATCCGCGAGGCCGTCCTCAAGCTTTTTCAGCCGTGTCTGCACATTGCCGCGAAAGGTCACGATGTTGAGATCAGGCCTGCGGGCGAGCGTCTGCGACTCGCGGCGAAGGGACGCTGTGCCCACTGTGGCGCCCTCGGGAAGATCTTTCAGGGACTTGATGCCACTCACCGTGATGAAGCCGTCGCGCGGATCTTCGCGCTCAGGGAAAGCGACGAGTTCCTGTCCGGCCGGGATCTCGCCTGGCACATCTTTCAGGCTGTGAACGGCGAGATCGCAGCGGCCATCATCGACGGCCTCGTCGATCTCGCGCGTGAACAGACCCTTGCCGCCGGAATTGATCAGGCGTTCGGTGGTGAGCTTGTCGCCAGTGCTGGTGAAGGTGATGATTTCGCCAGCAATCTCGCCGCCTGAATGGCGCTCGATGTCAGCGGCAACCTGCCGGGCCTGGACCAGGGCGAGCGGCGAGCCGCGCGTGCCGATCCTGAGTTTGAGCCGTGGGGCCTTTTCTGCCGTCATCCTGCCTCCCGAATGTCCCGTTTCTGCCCTGCTAGTGTTTTACACAGAGCCAGGCAAGCGGCCAGAGACAAGCGGGCATCACCCGCCTCTCTGCCGGTTGAGGGGCATCAACGCTCTTTCTTAAGATAAAAAGGTCAGACTTGCGCTCATGAGAGTCATCGCCATTGCCGCCGCCCTCCTGCTTGCCGCCTGCTCAGCCGAGGCACCGGCCGCCACTGCAGAAGCAGCGCCTGTGAAGGAAAGCCCGATCAGCCGCTGCATCAATCTTGGCGGCGCGCTGGAAGCTGCCAATGAAGGCGATTGGGGCTATACGGTGCGAAAGGAAGACCTGGCGCGCATCAAGGCGGCCGGTTTCGACACGGTCCGCCTGCCGATCAAGTGGAGCGCACATGCGGCCACGTCGGAGCCCTATATAATCGATCCGGCCTTCATGGCGCGCATCAAGGACATCGCCGGCTGGGCCGAGGCAGAGGGGCTGCAGATCATAATCAATGTTCATCACTATAATGAGCTGATGCAGGATGCGGATGCGCATCGCCCGCGTCTGGCGGCGCTCTGGCGGCAGATTGCCGACGCATTCGCAGATGCGCCAGACAGCGTGATCTTTGAGCTGATCAATGAGCCGAACGAGAAGATGACGGTGCGCAAGACAGATGCGGTCAACCGAGAATTGCTGGCCGTGGTGCGCGAGGATCATCCAGACCGCTGGGTGATTGTCGGCAGTGCCGGCTGGGGCTCGCTCGGGGCGCTTCTCAAAAGCCGCCCACCGGCCGATGACCGGATCATCCTGACCTTCCACACCTACGACCCTTATGACTTCACCCATCAGGGCGCCTTCTTCGCGCCCGAACCGCCGCCTGTCGGCACACGTTGGGGCACGCGAGAGGACATGGCCGCGCTACAGCTCAGCGCGAAACGGGCGCAGGCTTTCGCAGCAAAACAGGGTCATCCGATGTTTGTCGGCGAGTTTGGCGTCTATGAAGAAGTCCCGCTCGACCAGCGCGTGAAATGGACCCGGGCCATGCGCGAGACTATGGAAGATCAAGGCTTCGGATGGTGCTATTGGGACTATGCGACGACCTTCAAGGCCTACAACCAGACGCGCGAGACCTGGATCAATTCCATGCTGTCGGCGCTGATCGAAGACTGAACCTTCGCTCTTTGCGATCCGCGATCAAAGGCTTAAGTGGCGCGCATGGAACGCGTGACCATCCTTGGCATTGAGACGAGCTGCGATGAGACAGCCGCTTCTGTCGTGCGCCTGACAGATGGACGCGCAGACATCCTGTCCGAAACTGTCCGCAGCCAGATCGAGGAACATGCGCCTTATGGCGGCGTGGTGCCTGAGATCGCGGCGCGCGCGCATGCCGAGATTGCCGACAAGGTTGTCGCCGCTGCGCTGGATGATAGCGGTCTGTCGCTGCCCGAACTCGACGCCATCGCCGCAACGTCCGGGCCGGGCCTAATTGGCGGGGTGATGGTCGGTATGATGACGGGCAAGGCGCTGGCGCTCGCCTCCGGCAGGCCGTTTATTCCGGTCAATCATCTTGAAGGCCACGCGCTATCTCCGCGCCTCGCTGAAGCCTGTGCGTTTCCATACATGCTGCTGCTCGTTTCCGGCGGACATTGCCAGTTCATCCGGGTTGATGGACTGGGGGACTACCAACGCCTTGGCACCACAATTGATGACGCGGCAGGCGAAGCCTTTGACAAGCTCGCCAAGCTGCTCGGCCTTGGCTTTCCCGGCGGACCTGCGGTCGAGCGCACGGCGGCAGGGGGCGACGAGGCGCGCTACAAGCTGCCGCGCCCGCTATTGGATCGCGATGGCCTCGATATGAGCTTTGCAGGCCTGAAGACGGCGGCTGCGCGGATCATCGAAGCAGGAGACTTGTCGGATCAGGATGTGTCAGATCTCTGCGCGAGCTATCAGCGCGCCATCGCCGACTGCCTGTCTGCCCGCGCCGACCGGGCGCTTGAAGGCTTCGACGGAGACCGGCTGGTCGTGGCGGGCGGTGTCGCAGCCAATACAGCGATCCGAGACGCGCTGGACAAGGTCGCTTCGCGCCATGGCGCAAGGCTCATCGCGCCGCCGCTGCGCTATTGTACCGACAATGCGGCGATGATCGCGCTGGCGGGCGCTGAACGTCTTGCTGCGGGCCTTGTGCCTGAGGAGAGTCTCGGCTTTGCCGCCCGCCCGCGCTGGCCGCTGGACGAGAAAAGCGCCGCAGAAGACCCGGTCTATGGCGGCGGCAAGCGCGGCGCGAAGGCCTGATCAGGCCTGCAGAAGGAGCAGCAGGCGCTTGGCCTGTTCCTGCGAAAATCCGGGCTTCAGCGGCGCACGCATGATCAGCAGATTGTGCCAGGCCGGCGACATGAGCAGGTTGACCGCTTCATCGAGATCATAATCGCGGCGGATTTTCTGCTTTGCGGCAAGCTCGGCAAGGATCAGGCGGAGCGGCGCGCGGACATTCGATTTCATCCAGTTCCGCCAAGTCTCGCCCGCCTCTTTCTCATCGGCCGCCGCCATCAACGCTCCGCGCAGGACCGCATGGCCATTGCCGCTATGGGTTGCCGTCTCGAACGGAAGGAGCAGGGCCGCAATGCGCTCGACTGGGTCGGTCGAGCCGGGCGAGGCAGGCGTCAGCATGGTGGTCGCCGCTTCAAGGCACATATTCCCGGTGGCAGGCCACCAGCGATAGATCGTCTGCTTGGAGGCATGCGCGGCGCGCGCGATGCCATCGACGCTCAGCTTGCGCCAGCCATGAGCGACCAGTTCGTCGCGGGTCGCTTCCAGAATGGCTGCGCGTGAGGCTTCGCTCCGCCGCGGCCCCTGGCGCCGCTTGGTCGACTTTTTGTGCTTCGGTTTTGCTTCGCTTTCCGCCACGCCTCAAACTCCATTCTGGACCATTCCTAGCATATGTGTGTCAGTATATTTGCGAAAAGATTGACGAAAGTGAACGGCGCGTCTCACTCTGGATTGATTGGGGCGGAGTCTATGCTAATTGGCTGCGCACTGATGGGCAGAAGGATGACAGGCATGAGGACGCCGGAAGATCTGAAAGACGGGTATCGCGCGTTTCGCCGGGGCACCTACAAATACCAGGCAAAGCTCTATGAGGAGCTGGGCCGCGGCCAGGACCCGGACATCATGGTCATCGCCTGCGCCGACAGCCGGGCAGAGCCTGCCGACATCTTCAATGCCGCGCCCGGGCAGCTTTTCGTCGTGCGGAACGTCGCCAATCTTGTCCCGCCCTATGATCAGGGGAGCGGTCTGCATGGGGTCAGTGCTGCGCTGGAGTTTGCGGTGACGGCGCTGGAGGTCAAACACATCGTGATCATGGGTCATGGCGGCTGCGGGGGCGTAAATGCGTCTTTATCAGCGGCAGATGACAAGCCGGTTGGTCACTTTATCGCACCCTGGGTCAGCCTGCTCGACGGGGCGCGCGCCAGCGTGCTGGCAGAGTCGCCGGAAGATCCCCAGACCGCACTGGAATATGCCGGCATCGGCACATCAATCAAAAACCTGATGACCTTCCCCTTCGTGAGAGACCGGGTCGAGGCCGGGACGCTGTCCCTGCATGGCGCCTGGTTCGCGATTGCGCTCGGCGAGCTGCACTGGCGCAATAGTGAAACGGGCGAGTTTGCGATGGTGGAGGCCTAGGGCCGGCTGGTCGCCCAGACCGCGAAAGCCGCAGAGCCGACCATCAATGTGGCGGCCCCGATATTGAACCAGCGCGCAAAGCCAGGGCTTGCGAAATTCTTCGCCATCCGGTCTGCCGCCGCGGCATAGATGGCGAGGCCAAACATTTCGCTGAACGTGATGGTCGCCAGCGCGATCAGGATCTGCGGCCACATCGGCCGGCTCGCATCGAAATAGCCGGGCAGGAGCGCGCCGAAGAAAACAAGCGCATTCGGATTGGCAAGCTGGAGCCCGACGCCCTTGCCAAACAGAGCGGCCCGTTTGGGCATGGCTTCGCGGGCAAGGCGCAGATCACGCGGCTGGGCGCGGATGAGGCCGAGGGCGAGCCAGATGATGAAGGCGAGGCCGGCCAGCTTCAGGAACAGGAAGGCAGAGGGAAGCTGCGTTGCGATCGCGGCGGCCCCGCCTGCGGCAAGGCCGATCCAGACGAAATTCGCGGTCGAGACGCCCATGGCCGGCAGCATGGCGGGCCTGAAACCGTAGCGCAGCGACGATGACACGACCAGCATCACGGCTGGCCCCGGCGTCAGACCGCCTGCCAGAAACAGGCCGATCAGGGCGAGCCAGACGCTGAATTCCAACCCTGTTTGCCTTCAGCTCAGCTGTCGCTGGGTGCGTAACGATCGATCGACGCCTTGATCAGTTCGCGCGCCTTTTCAACGCCTTCCCAGCCCTGGATCTTCACCCATTTGTTGGGTTCCAAGTCCTTGTAATGCGTAAAGAAGTGCTCAATGCGGTCGCACAGCGTTTCGGGAAGATCTGTGTAATTGTGGACCTTCTCGTAGTAGCGCGTCAGCTTCTGATGCGGCACGGCGAGGATTTTCTCGTCTTCGCCGCCATCATCTTCCATCAGCAAGACGCCGATCGGGCGGGCCCGCACAACGGCGCCCGGCACAAGCGCACGCTGGCCAACGACCATGACATCGATCGGGTCGCCATCGAGGCTGAGCGTGTGCGGGATAAAGCCGTAATTACACGGATAGCGCATCGCGGTGTAGAGATAGCGGTCGACGAACATCGCGCCTGAGGCCTTGTCGATCTCATATTTGATCGGCTCGCCGCCGAGCGGCACTTCGATGAGAACGTTGACGTCGTCCGGCGGGTTCTGGCCCGAGGAAATTTTCGAAAGATCCATGATCTGCGCCCCTTGGCAAATGGTTGGCGCTGCACTGCACAAGCGAGGGCGAAGCGTCAAGGCTGGAACGGAAGTTTGTGCGCAAGCTGTTTGGCAAGTTCGCAAAGTGCTCCTAAGACACTCTCAATAGATTTTGGAGGGACATGATGGTTTCCAGAACGCTCTTTGTGTCGGCGGCCTTGTTGTTTACGCCTGCAGTTTTTGCGCAGACTCTCAATTCTGCCGCCGAGAGAACAGCCGCCTGCCTTGAGATTGCGGACGCGGCCGAACGGCTGGCCTGTTTCGAGGATGCAGCCACGGCGCTGTCTGACGCGCTCGAGGAAGTGCCCGCCCAGGATGGGTCTGTCGCGCCTGAAAAATCATCGCCGGTCGCCTCCATCGAGAAAGAGCCGGATCTTCCCGCCTGGGCCGATGCGCCGGAGCCGGAGGCCGAACCTGCCCCTCCTGTCCAGACCGCTGCGACAGCCGCGCCAGACGCCGAGGAAGAGGCCGAAGAGCGCACGCCGATCTGGGCGCGTATCATTCCGCGCTCAAAAAAGGACGACAAAACTGTCGACGAGATTCAGCTGACCGTCACGAGAATACTGAAAAATGGAGCCGGTCGGCACTTCTTCATCATGGAGAATGGACAGGAGTGGGAGCAGACCTTTCCTGGAGCGCTGACGCCGCCGAAAAGTCTGCCCGTGGCCGTCACGATCGAGGAGCGCATGTTTGGAAGTCCGGGCCTCACCTTCGATGATGGGACCACGGGCCTCTACAAAGTCCGACGCGTCAAATAGGCCTCGCTACCCCGCCAGCCCGAAATTGAAACTGACCGAGATGCGAGCCTCTTCGGTGCGGCTGGGCATGACTTCGTGTCGCAGCCAGCTTTCCCACATCAGCATGTCGCCCGGCTTCGGCGCGACATAGACAAAACGTTTCAGCGCCTCCGGCACCTCGTCCTTGAGGGGCGGCGCGGCCATCATCATGGCGAGGCGCGGATCCTCGAAGCGGATATCGCCTGAACCGTCTGGAACCGCGACATAATAAGTGCCCGAGATGACGCTGCCCGGATGGATATGGCCGGAATGGGCAGCGCCTTCGCCGAGCACGTTCACCCATAGCGCATCGAGGGTCAGCCCCTTCTTCGGCAGCTCCCAGTGCAGTTCGCCGGCAAAGCGAAGCGCCTGCGCTGCGAGTTCATCGGCCAGTGTTTCAAAGGCTGGCGCGCGGTCAGGCAGGTCATTCAGCGACGCATAGGAGGTGTAGCCCGGATAGCCCTTCTCCTCGCACCAGTCATGGCCGGCCTGATCGCCCTCCTCGACCATCCAGCAGGCCGCCTCGATCTCTTCGAGGAAATCGGCGTCCGCATGGCGCGCCTGATAGAGATGCGTCGGAAAAAGAAGGCGGGTCGTCATGACCCGCCTTCTAGAGCGAAACTATCGGAAAGGACAGCGGCGCTACTCGGCTGGCTTGACGAATTTCAGCGTCATCCGGTCGGACTCGCCAATTGCTTCATAGGCAGCCGGATCGAAGTCGTCCGGCGTGTTGCCGTCGCTGTCTTCGGTGCGCGAGACAGGCGGCAGCGTCCAGACGCCGAAGGGGTGATCAGCCGTATCGGCCGGGTTCGCATTGATCTCGCTGGAGCCGGCAAATTCGAACCCTGCATTGGTTGCGAGGGTTTTGATAAAGTCTTCATGGACATAGCCTGTCGGGGCGGACGGATCCTGTTCGACAGCCGAGGGAAGCCTGTGCTGAACGACCCCCAGCACGCCGCCGGGCTTGAGGGCGCGATAGGCTTCGGTAAAGAACTTGTCGGAATATCCGCCGCCCATCCAGCCATGCACATTGCGGAAGGTCAGCACAGCGTCAACGCTGTCAGGCTCGCCCATGGGCGGGGCGCTCCTGTCGAAGACGGTGTACTGGATGTCCCCGAACACGTCCGGATTTTCAGCGTAATTGGCCTTGAAGTCGGTGATGACCTTGCTTGCGCGCTCATTACGTTCAGGGCTGAATGTCGCGGCGATGAACTGGCCACCATTTGCATGGAGCCAGGGGGCGAGGATGTTGGTGTACCAGCCGCCGCCCGGCCAGATTTCGACAACCGTGTCGTCGCCTTCAATCCCGAAGAATTCGAGCGTTTCGACCGGATGGCGGTATTCGTCTCGCGCGACTTCTGCCTCGGTCCGCCAGCTGCCGGCCATGGCATCGCCGAGCGAATAGCTGGCTTCGGCGGGCGCTTCGGCGCTGGATGCTTCTGTTGGTGCTTCGTCTGATGCGACGCCATTGCTACAGGCGGCAAGCATCAGGGCGAGGCCCGCAGCTCCCATAAAGTGCTTCATGTTCGGATTCCTTTCAGGTTCTTGAACAGGCAATACTGACTACCCAAATACATCATGTCGCAGCGCTGCCAAGCAGGTTGTGACCGGCAGTCTGCCGGTGCCGATGAACGGGCCGGAGTGACAGATGAGCCGCAAGAATGATGGTCCGGCCCTGCCGGACGCAGTTGCTTAGAGAGGACTGTACGTCATGAGTACGATTGATTTGACCCCCCTTTACCGCACCATGGTTGGCTTTGACCGCATGGCCAGCATGATCGATTCGGCAAGCCGTCTCGACGGTACGCAGGGCTATCCGCCCTACAATATTGAGCGCGTGGCAGACGATGCCTTCGCGATCGAAATCGCGGTTGCCGGTTTCGCCGAGGACGACCTTGAGATCGAAACCAATGAGAACCTTCTCACCATTGCCGGCAAGAAAGAGCAGGCCGGGGACGCCGATGAGCGCCAGTTCCTGCATCGCGGCATCGCTGAGCGCGGATTCCTGCGCCGTTTCCAGCTTGCCGATCACGTGATCGTGACCGGTGCGAGCCTGCAGAACGGCCTTCTGCGCGTCGATCTCGTCCGCGAGTTGCCGGAAGCGAAAAAGCCCCGCAAGATCGAAATCGGCCAGGAATCGAACAAGCCGTCGAAGCCGAAACTGATCGAGGGCGACAAGGCGTCTGCTGCCTAGGCAGCCCTGCACACGCCCTGACAAGCCAGAGCCCCGGTGCCGCAAGGTGCCGGGGTTTTTCGTTTGCAGGCTAGCTGAACGATAGCGTCTACCTCGATGGCGACGCTATCTGAGGGCTCATCTCCAAAGAGGCGCGGGCCTACTTCCCGCCCTTTTCGAAGAAGGTCTTCGCGCCGGCCTCATCGAGGAAGCTCGTCAGGCTCTCATTATCGGACAGGCGGCGCACGGCCTTCTGCACCGATTTGAATGAGGTCGCGGCATAGCGCTGGGTGACCTGTTCGAAGGCTTTCTTCTCAAGCTTGACGTTCACCCGGTCATTGTTCGACTGGTTGGCGTCCAGATTGGCCTCTGCCCAGGGCAGATAGGTCTGCGCGATTTCATCGGAAAAGAGCGGCAGAAGGGTGGGCTTGAGTTCGTCCAGCGTCTTGAACGGCGCGCCAGCCTTCGGGGAGTCCATGAATTCGCACCAGGCGGTGACGAAGGGCGCGGATTTGCGCAGCATGTCCCCGGGTGTCGCGTCGAGCAGCATTTGCGAGATCTGCCCGGCAAGCGCGAAATCGGCGACGGACGGGCGCCCGCCGAAAATGAAGAGATTGTTTTCAAGATGGGCGTTGAGCAGGCCGATGAAGCGCTCGGCCGACGTTTTCAGCGTCTTTTCGTTCTTCTTCTCGACGCCAACGAGCGGGAGACGCTCTCGCATGCGTTTGACGATCTGGTCACGCGTCTTCTTTTTGGCGCGGGGTAGCTTGCCTGAGAAGAGCTGGTCCATGGTCCGGTCGGCGGCTTCCTCGCGGTCGGGCTTGGCGCCCCAGCGATAGAGGAACATGGCCTTGTTCAGCCACTCGTCGGCATAGTCTTCCAGGATCAGCGCCAGCACGGCGCAGGCCGGATCGTCCGGCACGCAGGACGGCTCTGACACATCGTTCTCGACGACAGAGAGGATATCGGTCGAATCCTGGTTCGGCGCCTTGTTGGGCGAGACGAGCAGCGGAACCGTCGGCACTTTGGCGAAGGACTGGAACTCCTCTTCCGTCGCAGCCGATCGCCCGATCCATTCGAAATCCACGCCCTTGTATTTCAGGAAGGAGCGCACTTTGAGCGAATAGGGAGAGGTGTCGGCGCCGAACAAACGGTAAGCGGTCATATCGGTGTCCTTGCTAAGGCTGAGGGCCGGTCTTAGGCGATGCTGATATTGCTGCCAAGACGTGTTTGACGGTTGAGGGCGGCTGCAATACTCAGACCGCACTGCGAGACCCGAGGAAATCGTCTGTGAGCAAGACAGTGTTTGTGACCGGTGGCGCCGGATATGTCGGCAGCCATGCGTGCAAGGCATTCGCGGCCAATGGCTGGAAAGTCGTTGTCTATGACAATCTCAGCCGCGGCTGGCGCGACCTTGTCAAATGGGGTGAGCTGATCGAGGGCGACATCATTGACCGCGAGGCGCTGAGCGCGGCGCTGGCGCGGGTAAAGCCCGATGCGGTCGCGCATTTCGCCGCCTTCGCCTATGTCGCTGAATCGATGCAGGACCCGGCGATCTATTATCGCAATAATGTGACCGGCACGCTCAACCTGCTCGATGCGATGCGGGAGGCCGGCGTCAGCCAGCTGATCTTCTCCTCGTCCTGCGCGACCTATGGGGTTCAGGACGAGCTTATCACGGAAGACACACCGCAGGCCCCGATCAATCCCTATGGGCGCTCCAAGCTCATGGTAGAGCACGTTATCGCCGATTATGCCGCCGCCTATGATCTGCGCTATGTTATCCTGCGCTATTTCAATGCGGGCGGCTGCGATCCCGATGGCGAAACCGGCGAGCGTCATGATCCTGAGCCGCACGTCATCCCGCTCGCCATTCAGGGCGCGATGGACGGCACCTTCACTTTCACCATCAATGGCACTGATTTCGACACGCCCGATGGCAGCTGCGTGCGAGATTATGTGCATGTCAGCGATCTCGCCGATGCGCACTGGCGCGCGCTCGATCATCTCTCGGCCGGCAAGGACAGCCAGACGCTGAACCTTGGCACGGGACGGGGCTCATCGGTGATCGAGCTCGCCGACGCGGTTGAGCGTGTGGCCGGAAAGCCTGTGCCGCGCAAGGCAGGCCCGCGCCGTCCGGGCGATCCGCCTTCGCTTGTCGCGTCTCCGGCAAAAGCAAAAGAGGTGCTCGGCTGGGAGGCGAAAATGAGCGATCTCGACACGATCCTGACGACCGCCTGGGCCTGGTTCGAGCGCGACAAGACGGGCGAGCCATGAGCGAGCCGCGCTATTTTCTTGCCTACTGCGACAAGCTTTTTACCCCGTCGGAGAGCTTTATTCCGCGCGGCTATTCGGCCTTCTCGAAGCTGAAACCGCTCTATATCGGCCACGAAGTCAAAGGCCCGATACCCGAGGGCGCAGAAGTCGTCCAGCTCGGGCCGCTACATGGGCCGGCCGGGGAGTCGGCATTTAAACAACTTGGCAGTATTTCAACGAAGCTCGAGGAGACGCTGAAGGCGTATAATCCGGTTGCGCTGCATGCCAGCTTCGGAAAGTCGGGCGCCTATGCCCTGCCGCTCGCCAAAAAGCTCGAACTGCCCATGGCCGTGACCTATTATGGCGGCGACGCGACCAAGACGACCAATACCAAGGACAGCTTCATCCGCGTCTATAACCGGCGCCGGGCCAAACTCTGGAAAGACGCAGACCTGATCCTGCCCTGCTCGAATTTCATTCGCGATGAGCTCGCCGCCAAGGGCGCGCCGGAAGACAAGATGGTCGTCCATCACAATACCGCTGATCCTGCCCGGTTCGAGCCGGGTGAGAAGAAGGACCTCCTCGTCTTTGCCGGCCGCTGGACCGAGAAAAAAGGCATCGACACGCTGATCGCCGCGCTCGCCCGCCTCGGCGAAGAGCTGGAAGGCTGGACAGTGCGCCTGATCGGCGATGGCGATTTGAAAGAAGACCTTGTGAAGGAGCTTCAGGCCGCCGGCGTCAATGCCGAGCTGCCGGGTTGGGTAGAGGCCGATGACATGCCCGGGCACTGGGCCGAAGCGCGGATCGCTGTTGTGCCGTCCAAGAGGGCGAAATCAGGCGACGCAGAAGGCCTGCCGCTCGTTTGCATCGAGGCGATGCTGTCAGGCTGTGCGCTTGCGGCGACGCGCCATGCGGGCATCACAGAATGCGTGAAGGATGGCGTGACAGGGTATCTTGTCGACGAAGGCGATGAGGCGGCGCTGGCCGACCGGCTGGCCCGCATGCTGACCGACAAGGACCGGACCAAACAGATGGGCGAGGAAGGCCGCAATTTTGCGCTGTCGGATTTCAATCTGCAGAAACAGAGCAAGACGCTCGAGGCCTATCTCATCGACCTCGCGAAGAAGGCGGACCTGCTCTAGAAAGCGGCCTTGCCAGTCCTCTTTCGTGCCGCCTATTCGTCGCTGCCGGATTTTCGCGGGTCGGACTGATCAGCCCAGGTTTCCGGATCGCGCAGGGTGATGTGCCTGCTGTCGAAATGGACTTCGGGAACTTCCTTGAGCGTGAACGGCACGAAGAAGGCCGGGCCCTTGTCCGGGGCCACTTCGATAAGGTCGCCCGCGCCGAAATTCTGGACCGATTTCACTGTGCCGACCGGCTCGCCCTGCAGGTCGCGCACGTCAAGCCCGGTCAGGTCCTCGACATAGAATTCATCATCCTCAGGCGGGGGCAGGGCGCTGCGGCGGACGTGCAGGCGGGTGTTTTTCAGACCGTCCCAGTCTTCCTTCTGGCGCGGCGTTTTCGCGGTCACGATGAAATGGTCAGAGGCCGGCTTCACTTTCGCAGGTTCGAGCAGGACGTCCCCGGTTTCCGACAGGAGCGGGCCGAGACCAAACAGGTCTTCCGGCACGTCGGTGAAACTCTTGACACGCACATCACCGCGCACGCCATGGGCGCCCGAGAGGACGCCCACAACAATCAGTCTGTCTGAGGGAGCATTCGCCATGCGGGGCTTCCTACTCCCACTTGGCGAGAACAGGAAGCCTTTCCGGTGCAGCTTTACCAGCGACGGCCATATTGGCGATTGTAATTGCGGTCATAGCCATAGCCGCGGCCGGCCGGGCGGATCGAGGTGATATTGTCGTTCAGCCTGTAGTAGCCGAGCTCTGAGGCCGAGGCCGTAATGATCTCGCAGCGGCCGCGGAAATTCGGATCGGTGCATACTTCCCAGGCGCCGCTCTGTACGGCGATGGACGATACCTTGTCATTGAAGCGCAGCTTGTTGAGGTGGGCGACTGCACCGTTCAGCGGCAACGCGTCACCGCGATAATCCGGGTGCTGGAACAGTACGACCGGGGCGTTGTGACGTCCGCCGCGACCATAGCCGGGGCTACGGCCATATTGCCCCGCCGGCGTACCGCGATAATCGCGGTCGTAGCGCCCGCGATTTCCGTAGGCGACGGGGCGGATCGAGGTAATCTTGTTGTTGAGGCGGATCTGGTTCAGCCGGTCGGCGCGGTATTCGATGATCTCGCAGCGGCCGCGATAATTCGCGTCGACGCAGACTTCCCACGCGCCGCCTGTCACACGGATGGAGGAGGCGCGGTCGTTGAAGCGATAGTCGGCAAGGCGCGGAATAGCGCCTGTGACGCGCAGGGAGCGGCCGGTGAAATCAGGATTGGAATAGATTATGGCTTCGCCGCCGCCGCCGCGATGGGGATGCTCTGCCAAGGCAGGCAGGGCGAGGGTTGTGGACAGGGCGAGCGATAAGCCGATCGTTTTTGTGAGTTTCATCTGCGGACTCCAGTTCTTCTGCCCCTCTGTTTTATCAAAAGGTCGCTGAACGCTCGGCAACCCCGCCTTCAGAAAGGCGGATTCAGGGCCGGAAGTTCCGGAATCTTGGTGATTTTCGGGCTTTTATAGGCTGGAATCCGCGAAAGCGCGGACATGTTGCGTCCGGTCAGGCCGCGGCGACGAGAGCGCCCGGCTGAACGTCGCGGGTATAGGCGCCGCGCATGTCACGGGACGGCTCAAGCCCTGTGACGAGCCCTGTCGCTGTTTCGCCCCTGGCAAGGACCAGCTGGCCGCCATCGGTGAGCTGGCGGGCGAGATTGAGCAGGGCGGCAGAGCGTTTCTGGCGCGCCATGCCGGAAATCACATTGCAGCAGACGATGATGTCGAACTCGCCGAGACCCGAAGCGTCTTCCAGAATATTATGCGTGCGTACAGCAACCCGGCTCGCCAGCGTCTTCGAGACCTGCCAGTCGCCGGTGTCGAGGCGGGAAAAATTGTCGAGCAGCCTCTGGATAGACAGACCCTTCTGCACATCGAAATGACCGAACTTTCCGGCCCGCGCGAAGGTGGTCATCTTCTCGCTGATGTCGGTGGTGAGAATCTCCACCTGCATATCCTTGAGGGCCGGGTGATCGGATTCCTCGAGCAGGATGGCGAGGGAATAGGCTTCCTGTCCGGTCGCCCCGCCCGCACACCAGATGCGCAGCCGCTCTTCCTTGGCGGACGGCGCCATCATCGGCAGGACGTGGGAGACGATCCGCTCGAACGCGTCGCGCTCGCGGAAGAACCAGGTTGTCTTGGCGGTGAGCGCGGACACCAGCTCGCTCGAAAGAGCGCTGCCCGGGCGGGCTTTTATGCAGGACAGAAGGTCTTCTGCGCCCGCAAATTGTTCACGCCGCAGGATCGGGCCGAGACGCGTCTCGATCAGATAGGATTTGGTCGGCGGAATGAACTGCCCCGATCCGGCCTGCGCCAGATCTGCAATTTCACGATACACGGTCTCGTCCATAGCTTAGTCAGCCCGGTCAGTTTTTGTTTGATTTCGTTAACAGGAACGCGTTTCCAGTTAACAAATTGCTCTACACGAGGCCGACTTCTGCAAATTTGCTCTGAATGATGTCGGCATCAAATGGCTTCATGATGAATTCGTTTGCGCCCGAACGCATGGCTTCGCCAATGTGTTCAGCATCATTTTCCGTCGAACAGAAAACCACGACAGGCTTTGAGCCGCCTTGCTCCCGGCGCAGCGCCCGCAGGAAGTCGAGCCCGTTCATCACAGGCATGTTCCAGTCGAGCAGGATCGCGTCCGGCATTGTTTTACGACAGGTTTCAAGCGCATCGGCGCCATCAGCAGCCTCGGTCACATCAAAGTTGAGGTCCTGGACGATCCGGCCAGCCACCTTTCTTACAACGCGCGAGTCATCGACAATCAGACAAGACTTCATTGCGTCACCCCGGCAGTTAGATAGGTCAATTCGAGCACTCAATTCAACCAAAAAAGGAAAATACTGAATAGTTTCTGGTGCTGACGCCCAGGCTGGCGCAGTTTGGCGCACAAGTCCTTTACCGTTGTTTAACACCTCTAACCGGGCTGCTTTGACGTGCTGAAAATCAGCCTTCCGCGCTCAGCCCTGTCGCCGTGACGGAGACTTCGGCCTCCGCCTCGCGCGATTCGGCCTTGAGCTCGCCGCCAAGGCCGGTGGCGATGATGCGGGTGAAAAGAGGCTGGACCGTCCGCGCCGACCAGCCATCCTGGGGCTCTGTCCCGGCGATGGCGTCCTTGGTGTCATCGCGCAGCTTGCAGCGCTGGCCAGCCGCCGTCAGGCCGATACCGAGCCCATCGGTCTGATTACGCACCTTCACCTCGATTGTGCCGCCGCGGGGCAGGCAATCGACCGCCAGCATGACCATGTTCATGATCAGCCGGGCATGCGAGAAGCTGAGATGCTCTGTCTCTATGTCCCAGTTGAGGACAGGCGGCTGATTGTGGCTCGAGACAAAGCGTTCCGTTATCTGCTTGGCTTCGTGAATGTCTGCTGCGCCCTTGGACAGGCCGGCCGACCCGAAGGCGTAGCGCAGGAATTTGAGCTTCGAGGCAGCACTGTCAGCGCCGTCATGCAGCAGTTTTTCCGCCTGCGCGCGCATTTCCGATTCCTGCGGCTCGTTCATGAAGTCGAGCGCATTGGTGATCGATGATACCGATGAGACAAGGTCGTGGCAGATGCGCGACGCGATATAGGCAGACAGATGCGCCGGATCGATATTGGCTTGCATGGTTTGGCCCCTTCTTTCCGGTTGCCGAAGCTAACCGATTCGCCAGAACACTGCCTGCCTTATTGTTTGTGATTTGTCACCCGTCGAGCTCTTCAGGCCGGTCGAGATCGTCATGGCCTTCGCGGGCACTGTGAAACAGAAGCCAGAACAGACCGATGGAGAGGGCAAGGCTGGCGATCCCGCCAAGCGCGTAGGCGATCCAGCCATGCATCGTCATGGTGACGCCCGTCTCAATCCACAGCAGAGCGACGCCCCAGCCTGCAAGCAGGAGCGCCGTCACGCCGGCAAAAATAGCGATAAGGGTCGTGCGGCTCATACCGGCCTCGCCTATTTGCGGATCCAGTTGCCGCTGTCATCCATGATGAATTCGCCAGAAGCGGCGCCGGCAATCAGTTTCTCGCCGGTGATGCGCGCGACCTGTTCGGGGGTCGTGCCTGTCTGTTCAGCGAGGTCGTCATACGCTGCGCGGCGCTTGTTGTTGATGTCCTGCACCCGGCGGATGAGGGCGGCATCTGCACCGCCATCGACAATGCCGAGATAGCCATCGATGCGTTCGCCAACAACGCCTTGTTGCTTGGCGGTTTCGATTTGCGGATCACCGGCCTGAGCCGGCGCAGCCAGCGT